>NZ_JBNMKH010000064.1:0-10691 GCF_050874245.1 Bifidobacterium sp.
CGCCGCGGGACGCCAGGGCATCGTGTCAAGGCTTGACGTGGGCACGTCGGGTCTGATGCTCGTATGCAAGTCCGATTTGGCGTACGTGGAGATGCGTCGGCAGTTCTCCGAGCATGAGGTCGTCAAAACGTATCATGCGCTTGTGCAGGGCAACCTCAAGGAGGACAAGGCCACGATCGAGGCGCCGATCGGGCGTGCCAAAGTCTCCGACTTCCGTTTCTGCGTGACGCCGGCCGGCAAGGAGGCCATCACGCATTGGGACGTGATGGAGCGTTTCGGCGAAGCCACGCTCGTGTCCGTGAATCTGGAGACGGGGCGTACCCATCAGATTCGCGTGCATTTCTCATCCATCGGGCATCCATTGGCCGGGGACGCCATGTACGGCGCGAATCCGCAGTTGAGCGAGACGCTCGGACTTGATCGTCAGTGGCTGCATTCCATGCAGCTTGAGTTCCGTCATCCGCGAACACATGTGTGGACCACGGTCAAATCGCATTATCCGGCCGATTTGCAGCACGCGCTCGACGTGATGCGTGCACGGCACGCCGACCAGCCGCAATAGTTACGTGGCCGTACGGCACGGAATGAGGGTCTACGTCACCAATCGCAGGTAGATTGGAACGCATGGCTACTTCCGGAAATTTCGTGCAACTGCACAACCATACGCATTATTCGCTGCTTGATGGAGCGTCGAAAATACCGGACCTGGTCAAGCGTGCCAAGGAATTGGGCATGCCGGCCATCGGCATCACCGACCACGGCAACATGCATGGCGCCTACGAGATGTGGAGCGACGCGGTCAACGCGGGAATCAAGCCCATCATCGGCATAGAAGCCTACGTGACGCCGGAAACCGCACGTCAGGACCCCACCCGTGTGAGCTGGGACACCAACTGGAATCCTGATCTCGACCCGTTGCACCGGCGTCGTAACCCGGATGACGTGTCGGGCGGTGGCGTCATCACCCATATGACCATGTGGGCGGAGAATGACGAAGGCCTGGTGAATCTCATGAAGGCCTCCACCGACGCGAATCTCGAGGGACGAGTCATGCGTTACCCTCGTATGGATAAGGAGGTTCTCGCCAAATATTCGAAAGGCGTCATCGCCTCATCCGGTTGTCCGTCGGGCATCATCCAGACGCGTCTGCGTCTGGGACAGTTCGATGACGCGTTGCGGGCCGCAGGCGAATTCCAAGATATTTTCGGCCGTGACAACTTCTACATCGAGTTCATGGACCATGGTCTGAAGATCGAAAAGCAGGTGACCGACGGCCTGCTCGACATCGCCAAAAAGCTCAATGCACCGCTGCTCGCCACCAACGACTCGCATTACACGCGTGCCGAGGACGCGGGCGCGCAGGACGCCATGCTGTGCATCAACTCTGGTTCCAAGTTGGATGAGCCAGGACGATTCAAGTTCGACGGCACCGGCTACTACCTGAAGTCCGCCGAGGAGATGCGCGAACTGTTCAAGGACCTTCCCGAAGCGTGCGACAACACGTTGGAGATCGCCGAACGCTGCAACGTCATGTTCGACGACCATGAGGACGGCGCGTTCATGCCACGTTTCGATTGCCCGGAAGGATGGGATGAGACGTCCCTGTTCCTCAAGAAGGTCGAGGAAGGCCTGGAACGACGTTACGACGGTCATCCACCGATCGAAGTGCTGCGTCAGGCCGACTACGAATGCGGCGTGATCTGCCAGATGCAGTTCTGCGGCTACTTCCTCGTCGTCGCCGACTACATCAACTGGGCGAAGGCGCACGGCGTGATGGTGGGACCCGGCCGTGGATCCGCCGCAGGTGCCATGGTGGCGTATGCCATGGGCATCACCGAACTCGACCCGCTCAAACATGGTCTGATCTTCGAACGATTCCTCAACCCGGAACGTGTCTCTCTGCCTGATATCGATGTCGATTTCGATCCGGACGGACGTGGCCGTGTGCTCGATTATGTGGGCGAGAAATACGGACGCGACAAAGTGGCGCAGTGCGTGATTTACGGCACCATCAAAACCAAGCAGGCGCTGAAGGATTCCGCCCGCATCATGGGATACGACTTCTCGGTGGGCGAGAAGATCACCAAGGCGCTGCCGCCCGCGCAGACCGGCGGCAAGGACATTCCGCTGCACGACATCTTCGACCCGAGCGCGAAACGATATGCCGAGGCGCGCGAATTCCGTGAACTGTACGGCTCCGACCCGGATGCCAAACGCATCACGGACGAGGCGATGGGCATCGAAGGCCTGATCCGGCAGACTGGTGTGCACGCCTGCGCCACCATCATGGGTAGCGAGCCGATCACCAACACGTCGCCGCTGCTGGAGCGTACCGACGGCACCATCACCACCACGCTCGAATACCACACGTGCGAAACGCTTGGCCTGGTCAAAATGGATTTCCTTGGCCTGTCCAACTTGACGGTGATCCGAGACACCCTGAACAACATCGAGGCCAACGGCAAGGAACGCATCGACCACACGAAGATCCCGCTGGACGACCGCGCCACCTACGACCTGCTGTCCCGAGGCGACACGCTCGGCGTGTTCCAGCTCGATTCCGACGGCATGCGCTCGCTACTGAAAACATTGAAGCCGAACAACTTCAACGACATCTCCGCACTGATCGCGCTATACCGTCCAGGCCCGATGGATATGGACTCGCACACCAACTATGCGAAGCGCAAGAACGGCTTGCAGGAGATCACGCCAATTCACCCCGAAGTGGCCGAGCCGCTCAAGGAGGTGCTGGACGAGACCTACGGTCTGATCGTCTATCAGGAGCAGGTGCAGTCCGCAGCACGAATCCTCGCAGGCTATTCGCTGGGCAAGGCCGACGTGCTGCGTCGAGCGATGGGCAAGAAGAAGCCGGAAGTGCTGGCCAAGGAGCAGATCCCGTTCTTCGCCGGCATGAGGGAGCACGGGTATTCCAAAGAGGCCGCGCAGGCCGTGTGGGACATCCTCGTGCCGTTCTCCGGTTACGCGTTCAACAAGGCGCATTCCGCCGCATACGGCTTGATTTCCTACTGGACCGCATATCTGAAGACCCACTACCCGGTGGAGTTCATGGCCGCCCTGCTGCAGGGCGCCAGCACGAACAAGGACAAGACCGCGTTGTATCTGGGCGAGGCACGGCGTATGGGCATCCAGGTGCTGTCGCCGGACGTGAACGAATCGGTGTACGAATATTCGGCCGTCGGCGATGTCGTTCGATTCGGCCTCGGTGCAATCCGCAACGTCGGCAAGAACGCCGTGGATGCGATCATCGCGGAACGTGAGAACGGCCACGGCAAGTATGTGAACTTCACCGACTTCATCAAGCGCGTGCCATTGGAGGCGCTGAACCGGCGTCTGGTGGAATCGTTGATCAAGGCGGGCGCGTTCGATTCGATCGATCCGAACCGCAGGGCCCTGTTCACCATCCATGAGACGGCCATCAATTCCGTGGTCGGGCTGAAACGCAAGCAGGCGGAAGGCCAGTTCGACCTGTTCGCGGACTTGGACGATTCCAGCGAGGACGATTCCGCGATGGGCGACGCCATGGTCCAGGTGCCCGATGTGGAGGAGTGGGATAAGAAGACCAAACTGAACTTCGAACGCGAGATGCTTGGTCTGTATGTATCCGACCATCCGTTGAGCGGCATGCAGTCGGTGCTGGTGTCGTTGCGCGAAATGTCCATCGCGCATCTGATCGACCGTGCGGGAAGCATGCCGGATGGACAGCAGGTGACGATCGCGGGACTCATCACGAACGTGGACCGACGTGTGTCGAAGAAAGGAAACCCCTGGGCAATCGTCACCGTCGAGGATCTGGAAAGCTCCATCCAATGCATGTTCTTTGGCAAAGTGTATGAGGCCGCGGCGCCCGAACTGGCAGTCGATACCGTGGTACAGATACGCGGCCAGGTGGAGAAACGCGACGAGACGGTGAGCATGCGCGCCACCGAATTCACCGTGCCGACACTGGAGGCACAGGATGAACGTCCGCTGACGATCGTTCTGCCGCCGATTGCGCTTGACCAGTCGCATGCGCGGCGTTTGGGCGAGATTCTGGCCAGCCATCCCGGACCATGCGAGGTGAAACTGGCGCTGATGGATGACAAGGGCAATGCCAAGGTGCTGACGTTCGGAGACCGCTTCCGCGTTAGGCGTGACACGTCCCTGTTCGCCGAAATCAAGATCCTGTTCGGCCCCAGCTCGTTGCCGCTGTCCTGACCAGCCGGACGCTCAGCGGAAAGCAGTGGCAAAGTGACGAAACGGGCCGTGGAAATCCGGAATCGATGGATTTCCACGGCCCGTTCCATATCTCACGATCGCGCACGATACTGCAATCAGACCGACTGCTCTTCCGCCTGATTTTCTTCGATGATGTTGCCTTCGGCGTCAATCTTCGGAGCGCCGTCGGCAATGCACTTGGCCACCACGTTCTTGGACATGGCCGCGGAAGCGGACAACGACACCGCCATCAGCACCGAACAGACGATGCCGATGATCCAAGCTGGCGTGAATGACAAAGCCTTGTCGAACGCAAGACCGGACACAATCGCGCCGATGATGCCGCCAAGCGCGGTGGCGGACACCGCGAAACCGGTCAGCTTGCCGACGTCTCGGCGGCCGTATTCGTGCGTGATCATGATCGACGGGCCAATCGTGGCGGTACAGGTTCCGATGCCGTAGAAAACCGCGGCGAGAATCGGGCCCCAATCCGTGGTCGGGAAACACAGGAACAGGCAGGCGAGCAAGCAGGACGAGGATCCGACGAGCACGCCGCCGTACATGCCGAAACGGTCGAAAATCCAGCCAAGAGCCACCTTTGCCACCAGTACGACGCCCATGTACAACGACATGATGGTTCCGGCCCACACCACGCTGTGGCCTCCCGTCACCACCTCGGTGCCGTTGTTGTTGACGGACGTCATGTTGGACACCATGTTTACGGAGACCGCGCCGTTGATGACACCGACGAACAAGAATCCCAACACCAGCAGCCAGAAGCCGGCGTGCCTGCGCAGCACCTTCCAGCCGACCGCGACGTTCACCTCGGACAGCGAATGGCCGCTTTTGCGTTCGGCCTCCTTGATCTCCTCGTCGCTCAGTTCGGCGCCCAGCGGCAGCAGTCCCTTCTCGCTCGGCTTGGTGCGGAAGAAGATCACCGGAATCGGCAGCGCCGCCACCAGGCAGATGACGCCGAGCGCCACGTAGGCGGTGCGCCAACCGTAGTTGGCGATGATGGTGCTGGCCACGGGGGAGAGGATCATGCCTCCGAAACCGGAACCGCACAGCGCCGCGGAAACGGCGAGTCCACGCTTGAGATTGAACCAGTTGGTCACCACCACGGAGATGAACAGACGTACGCCGGATGTGATCAGCGTGCCGGAGACCGCGGCGAGCAGGTAGATATGCCAGGGAGCGGTGGCCGCGGAATAGCCGAACAGCAGCACTGCGGAAAGTATCACCAGACAGGACGCGATCTGGCGTGCGCCCAGCTTGTCGATCAGGGTTCCCATGAACAATGTGGCGACGATTGAAATCAAAGATGCGAGCGAAGTGCCGGTGTTGTACTGGCCGATGGTCATGTGCAGGTCCGAGACAATGTGCGCCTGGAACAGCGACGAACAGTTGACGAACGTCGTATAACAGGTGGCCATCATCAGAAAACCGCCGATTACTATCCACCATCCGTAGAAGAATTTCGGTTTTGCTGCTGTCTTTGGAATTTCCGGCGATTGCTGTGACATGGCGGTGTCCTCCTTGGCCATCGTGGTTGCCTGATTGGCAGCAACCTAACACCGTCATGTAACGGATGTCATGTAACACATCGAGGCGCGGACACCCTATCTTCGGGCCGCGGATGGAAGGAGGGTGTGGGCGCTCGCCGCCGCGTGATGCCGCGTGTGAAACCCTTGATATCCCGCAGCGTCTCACAATGCGGTTGAATGTGAGACGTCAGGGCGTTCTCGTGACTTGACGTTGTTACCATGGTGCGTTATGAGCGAAGAAAACTATATGCGAATCATTGACCTGCGAGGCAAGAAGCTGACCCGAGCCGAAATGCTGGAAGCCATGCCCCGCGCTGAGATGGGCACCAACGAGGCCACCGAACTCGTGCAGCCGATCCTTGACGACGTGAAGGCCCGCGGCGCTGCGGCCCTGCGTGATTTCGCGGAGAAGTTCGACCATATTCGCCCTGAGAACCTGCGTGTGCCGGCCGAAGCCATGAAGGCCGCGCTCGACGAGCTTGATCCGGAAGTGCGCGCCGCCATCGAGGAATCCGTGCGTCGCTGCCGCGCCGTCTCCGCATCCCAGGTGCCCGCGCCGTTCCACACTGATCTGGCCGAAGGCGCACGCGTCGCCGAGCGCTGGATTCCGGTGCAGCGCGTCGGATTGTACGTGCCTGGCGGCAAGGCCGTCTACCCGAGTTCCGTCATCATGAACGTGGTGCCGGCCCAGGCCGCGGGCGTCGAATCCCTGGCCATCGCGACCCCGCCGAGCCGCAGCAACTCCGACGGTCTGCCGGACAAGACCATCCTCGCCACCTGCGCCATCCTCGGTGTGGACGAGGTGTACGCGGTCGGCGGTGCGCAGGCCATCGCCATGTTCGCTTACGGTGCCAAGGGCTCCGAACCACAGGACGGCGAGATCCTGTGCGATCCGGTCGACAAGATCACCGGCCCGGGCAACATCTTCGTCGCCACCGCCAAGCGCATGGTGTCCGGCATCGTCGGCATCGACGCGGTCGCCGGCCCGACCGAAATCGCCATCATCGCCGACAAGGGCGCCAACCCGAGCTGGCTCGCCGCCGATCTGATCGGCCAGGCCGAGCATGACGAGCTCGCCGGTTCCGTGCTCATCACCGACAGCGAGGAGCTTGCCGACAAGGTCCAGGAAAGCCTCCGATACCGCGTGCCGCGCACCGAGCATGCCGAGCGCGTCAACACGTCGCTGCGCGGCCGTCAGTCCGGCATCATCCTCACGGACGGCATCGAGCAGTCCATCGACGCGGCCAACGCGTACGCCGCCGAACACCTCGAAGTGCAGACCGCCGATCCGGACGCGGTGATCGCCAAGATCCGCAACGCGGGCGCCATCTTCCGCGGCCCGTATTCCCCGGTTCCGCTGGGCGATTACATGTCCGGCTCCAACCACGTGCTGCCGACCTCCGGCACCGCCCGTTTCGCCGCCGGCCTCGGCGTGCACACCTTCATGAAGCCCGTCGAAGTCATCGAATACGACGAGCAGGGCCTGAAGACGCTCGTCGCCCGCGTGAACGCCTTCGCCGTCTCCGAAGATCTGCCGGCACACGGCGAATGCGTGCTGAGCCGCTTCATCGACGATCCGTACGACAAGGCGACCATCAAGGAACAGGAAGAGAAGGCCGGTCTTCGATGAGCGCAACTTCCGCAGCTGAAAGCAACGCGATTCCGGCCTATCTGCCGCTTCGCAACGATTTGATCGGCGAGGAGCCGTACGGTGCGCCGCAGCTCGACGTGCCGGTATGCCTCAACGTCAACGAGAATCCGTACGCGCCGGAACCTGCGGTGGTGGAAACCATCGCCCAGCGCGTCAAGGAGATCGCCCCGACGCTCAACCGGTATCCGGACCGCGAACACATAGAGCTGCGCAAAGCGTTCTCGCGGTATCTGGAACGCGAATCCGGCGTGAAACTGGATGTCGACCAGCTGTGGGGCGCCAACGGCTCCAACGAGATCATGTTGCAGCTGTTCCAGGCATTCGGCGGTCCGGGACGAACCGCCCTCGGCTGCGATCCGACGTACTCCATGTATCCGGAGTATGCGCGCGACACGTTCACCACATGGAAGCTCGCGCACCGCAACGCCGACTTCACCCTTGACGTGGACGCCACCATCAAGGCCATCGAAGAGGTCAAGCCGGCCATGATCGTGCTCACCAGCCCGAACAACCCGACCGGCACCCCACTCAAGCCCGAGGACCTTAAACGGGTGCTGGAGGCCGCCCGAACCGCCGAAGTGGCAGGCGCGGCCGAAGGCGTGCATCCGGTGGTCGTGGTGGACGAGGCTTATATCGAATTCCGCGATCCGGGCACACCCACCGCGCTGGAGCTCATCGACGAATACGAGAACCTCGCCGTGAGCCGCACCATGAGCAAGGCCTTCGCCTTCGCCGGAGCGCGCGTCGGCTATCTGGCCGCCAGCAAGGGCATCATCGACTGCGTGCGCATCGTCCGCATGCCGTACCACCTGTCCGCGGTCACCCAGGCCGCCGCCCTCGCGGCGTTCGAACACACCGACGAGCAGCTGAGCCGCGTGAACCATCTGCGCGAGACCCGCAACGCCACCGCAGCCTGGCTCAAGCAGCAGACCTACAAAGGCCAGCCGCTAGAAGTGGCCGAAACGCAATCGAACTTCATTCTCTTCGGCGGCCACTTCGACGACCGCGACCGCATCTTCGACGAACTGCTCAAGCGGGGCGTGCTCATCCGCGTGGTTGGCCCTGAAGGCTGGATGCGCGTGTGCATGGGCACCGACGAGGAGATGGCGCGATTCCGCGAGGCGCTCGTCGAAACGCTGCGTATCGTGGAAAAAGGCTGAGACAAGCCGACGCAACAGAATCGCAATCATCGTGAAAAGGAGTCGCAATCATGGCACGCACAGCAACCATCGTTCGTGAAACCAGCGAATCCAAGGTGGAGCTGAGCCTCAACCTCGACGGCACGGGCAAAACCGACATCGACACGTCCGTGCCCTTCTACAACCATATGATGACGGCGCTCGGCAAGCATTCGCTGATCGACCTGAGAATCAAGGCCACCGGAGACACCGACATCGACGCGCACCACACCGTGGAGGACATCGCCATCGTGTTCGGCGAGGCGTTGAAGCAAGCTCTCGGAGACAAGCGCGGCATTCGCCGTTTCGCCGACGCCACCGTGCCGCTTGACGAGGCGCTGGCCAAGGCCGTCGTGGACATCTCCGGACGTCCGTACTGCGTGTGCACCGGCGAACCGGAAGGTTTCGAATATTGCATGATCGGCGGGCATTTCACCGGATCGCTCGTTCGGCACGTCATGGAATCCATCGCCATGCACGCAGGCATCTGCCTGCATCTGCACGTGATTTCCGGTCGTGACCCGCACCATATCGCCGAAGCCGAGTTCAAGGCTTTGGCGCGTGCGCTGCGCTTCGCCATCGAACCGGATCCGCGCGTCGATGGCATTCCGAGCACGAAGGGCGCCCTGTGATGTCCGACGACAAGGACGATTTGGACGATTTTCCGGACGATTCCACGAACGGCTTCGGCGAAGCCGGCGATGATGGCATGCATTTCAGCGAGGAAGAGCTGGAAGCGGCCATGGCCGGTTTTGAAAAGGAGTTCCAGGACGAGGAGGCGGCCAAACGGGACGGCGACAAGTCCGAAACGCAGGATACGCCCGATGTTTCGGATTCCGACACTTCGGCCACTTCGGTCGATTCGGACGAGGCACGGGAGGCCGACGCGGTGCTTTCCGAGGCTGAGACGTCGCTTTCGTTCGACGACGAGCTGCAGGGACTTCTGGGTAACCGTGCGAAATCCGCGGTGATCATCACCCGGGTCACGTCAGCCCAACTGCTCGCTGCCTTCTGCCAGTTGTCCGACATCTCCGCACAATGCGTCGGTTCGCCGCAAGGCGCGGTCGCAGTATTGCGCAACCTCGACGGCGACGGACCGGAATCGGCCATCAAGGATCTGACCATCGTGGTCTCCGGCATGCCGGCGATTCTTGCGGTCAATCGAGCGGACAAGCTTGAGGCGACCATGTACATGCAGGGCAAGGCCGGACAGGCCTTCGCCCCGCCGGTGCTGTTTGCATCCGTCGCATCGTTCGTCGAAGACCTCATGCTTGGCATCACCGATATGGAGGGCGTGCGCGCATCCGGAACCGAAATCGTCGATTCCGCGAGCCTGAGCCGCGACGATGCCATGCGGATCTTGGCCGAGCATACGAAATTCGGACGCGGATCGTCGCGCATCGAATAAGCTTTTCGCCGTGGCCGTCACCGTGCTTCGGCGAACATACAAGAAGGAGGACTCCCATGACTTCCGTGGTGGTGTTCGATTACGGTTTCGGCAATGTGCGTTCCATGGTGCGCGCGTTGGCCAATCTCGGTCTTGATGTGACCCTCACATCCGACCATCATCAGGCGTTGGAGGCCGACGGGCTTGTGGTGCCGGGCGTCGGCGCGTTTGGAGCCTGCATGGAGGGGCTGAAGAAGGTCGGGGGAGACACGGTCATCAAGGATCGTCTGCGTGCCGGACGCCCGGTGCTGGGCGTGTGCGTCGGCGAGCAGATCATGTTCGAACGTGGCATGGAGTATGGCGACGGCACACCCGGCCTTGGCCTGGTCAAGGGCAGTGTCGAACTGCTCGACGCCGACGTGGTGCCGCATATGGGTTGGGACACCGTTGAGGCGCCGGAAGGCTCCGTGCTGCTCAAAGGCGTGGAGAATGAGCGGTTCTACTTCGTGCATTCCTTCGCCGCGATGCACGCCGCTCCCGCCGACATGTCCGCCGATCAGATCGATTTCGGCGATGCGCAGGAGCATGTGACGTGGTGCACGTACGGACGCAGCCGTTTCGTCGCCGCATACGAACGCGGCCCGCTGTTCGCCACGCAGTTCCATCCGGAGAAATCCGCAGAAGCCGGAGCCCAGCTGCTGCGCAACTGGGTCGCG
>NZ_JBNMKH010000065.1:0-10632 GCF_050874245.1 Bifidobacterium sp.
GCCTTTCATTACGTTCCCGTTCACCATACGCAACGCGATATGGATTCGTTGTAAACGGTCCGCGAGGTTCACAGTGCCTTTACGTGCTCACCGTTCTTCGCACCGTCTTTCCCACCGTCTGTACGCCACCGTCTGTACGCCACCGCACGAACGTCGAAACTGAATCATCGCAAGAACTCGCCACGTGCAGCATCGCTCAACGAATACCGAATCGGCCGTTTTCCATGCGCTTCCAGCAATCCCAGATTCATCAATGCATCGAGCGCGGTGCTCACCTTCCGCTCCCCCACGCCAAGCCATTCGCGCATCAATCGCCGTGATATGGAATTCGAAGTCTCGTCGAACAGCTCCTCCTGAAGCAGGAAGAACAGTATGTCCCGTTGCAGTTCGGGAACGTCATGCGCATCGGCGTACCGTTCGAGGTTGTCTTTCGCGGCATCAAGCATGGCCTTCTTCTCGCTTAACACGGAGATGATGTTTTCCTGGGCTGTGGCGATGAAACGGATCATCCGATAGCAGAATAAGGAAACATCGGAGCAATTCAGTGGATGCTGCACGTCATCGAACGCCTTGTAATACTGTCCTTTCGCTTCGGCGATGGCCGAGCTCAGGCTGACCGCCGTCGGTACGGATAAGCATTTGCTTAATTGCAGGGCGAGCAGGAACCGTCCCGTTCTGCCGTTGCCGTCGTAGAACGGGTGTATGCATTCGAACGCGTAATGGCACATCGTGGACCGCAGCAACGGCGGAATGGTCTCGTTGGAAAGCAGTGCCAGCCATTTGGTCAGCTGCACCTGAATCTCCGATTCCGGCCATGCGCCCTTATGGATCAGCCTGTCTGCACCGTCATAGACCGAAACGGTTCTGGCTCTGAACAGCATGCCGTCGGGTTTGTCGGCATCCTTCAATTCGCCGTCCATCACCTGATTGTAGATGCTGCGTATATCGTTCAGCGTCTGGGGCAGGTCAAGGTGCGCGGTTCCCTCGCCGGAAAGGCCGAGGAACAGTTTGGCGAGCTCGCTCAATCGCTTATGCGGGCCATCGGCCACCGCGGAATTCAACGCGTCTGCGATCTCCTCGCGTGTGGTATGCACGTTTTCTATCGTGTTCGTGTTTTGCATTTCCGCGCCGATAAGTTCCATCAGATACGCCTTGCGGGCGATTGGCGGCAACGTGTTCCACAATGCCTCGACCCGTACTTCCATACCACGCACGGAATCCATGGCGTTAAGCAGTTCCCTGAACGCCACGGCGAACATCTCATGACCATCGAATACGATCCCCGACCGATATGTCGAATAGCCGTTCAGCCTGTTCTCATACTCCTTTTCGGCAGCATCCTGTGGTTTGAGTGTGGATGATGACATCGCCAGCGTCTGCCGTATGCTCTTGTATTCCATAATCACCATCCCTGAATCGTCGTTCTTGCAAAAACGTGAGCACGAACCGATTTATCCGGCGTTGCTACGCCTACAAAAAGCTGAAAACGTAGGTATAGAAATGACCATATAGTATGTCTATACCTACAAAATGTCAAAAATGTAGGTATAGGAATAGGTGATTGGTGCGGCTATGGCTGCGGAATGGCGTGAGCGTAGGCATAGCGTAGGCATGGAAAGGCGATCAGTGGCTATTGGTGTCAGATTGCGACGTCAGTCGCAATGCCGGCTGCAGCAGCCGCGTCGGCCACAGCCGGCGTCGCAACCGAGTAGCCAGGCCGCATCAACCGGGTGAGTCAGGCCTCGGTGTGGGCGTGCATGCGGTTGAGGGCGCGCTGGACGGTGTCGCGGGTGGAGCCGGCGCCGTTGCCGCGCACGCCGAAGAAGACCATCAGCACCATCACGAAGCAGATCGCGGCGCTCACGCGCAGTGCCCACTGGATGCCAAACACGTTCGCCACAGCGTACATCTTCTTCGCGCCGCCGATCGCGGCCCAACGCAGGGACGTGAACGTCTCCATCAGAATCACCAGCACGGGGGCGCCGATCGCGCCGGTGATCTGACGGACCGTGTTCGTGACGGCCGAGCCGGCGCTGACCTCTTCGGGTTCAAGGCAGTTGAGCGACCATGTGGTGATCGGCATCAGCACGAATCCCATGCCGATCTGGCGGACGAACTGCCAAATCGACACCCACCAAATCCATGAGGTCATGGAAATCAGACTCATCATGATCGTGCCGAACAGCAGAGTGATCGAGCCGATCAACGCCACCGGGCGCGCGCCGAAACGGTCAAGCGCCTTGCCGCCGAAGAACTGCGCGATGCACTGGCCAAGCGCGCCCGGAAGCATCACCAGGCCGCTGACCGCGGCGGAATAGCCACGGCAGTTCTGGATATACAACGGCATGATCACCATGATCGAGCTGAATGCAAAGAATGACAGGGCGGCCGTGACGGTGCCGACGGTGAAGCTACGGTTCCTCAGCACGCTCAGATTCAGCAGCGGCGGCTGACGATTCGGATCGGCGGCCTGCCGGCGAGCGCCATGAATCTGACGTAGCACGAACCAGACGATGCCGACCACGCCAATCAGCATGGCCAGCCATACCATCGGATTCGCGAACGGATACGATTCGATGTTCGTGAAACCGAACATGAGGCCGCCGAAGCCGAAAATGGACAGGCCGACGGAGAAGAAGTCGGCCTTTGCGGACGTGTCGCGCGTGCCGAAATTATGCAAGCCGAAAATCGCCACAAACAGCGAGATAACACCGACGATCGTCAAGGTGAGGAAAATCGAACGCCAACCGTTCACATCGGTCTGCAAACCGCCCAACGTGGGACCGATCGCAGGTGCGACGCTCATGGCCATGCCGACGGTGCCCATCGCCATGCCACGACGGGACAACGGATATATCGAAAAAACGGTAATCTGCAGAACTGGCCACATCACGCCGCCGCCGATGGCTTCCAGCATACGGCCGACCAGCACCAGCGCGAACGTGGGGCCGAGCCAGGCAAATATGGAACCGATGGTGAACACCGTCATGGAGGCGATCACAATCTGCCGAGTGGAGAAACGGCGGGTCAGGTAGGCGGTGAGCGGCACCATCACGCCCATGACGAGCTGGAAAATCGACGTGAGCCATTGGCCCGTCGTGACGGAGATGCCGAAATCGCCGACGATGGTAGGCAAGGCCGCGCTCAACTGCAGCTGCGTGAAATTGCCGACAAAGGTGATGAACGTCAGAATCGCGATCGAAACGAACGCCACATGCGTCAAATGGCCGTCCTTGTACGACTCGTCCCGGGTCAATGCCTCGGACAGTCCCTTACGCCGTTCCTCACCACTCATATATCTTCCTTACCTCTTCCTCGCGCGTTCCTCGATGTCGCTTATCAGCTTCCGTCGTTCCCGCGATGCCTCGCGTCGTTCCGCACCGTTTTCGCATCGCATATCGTTCCCGTATCACCCTTATGCGAACCTTCATGCAACCATCGGGAATGTACCCATCGGAACGAATGACGATAGCAGTCTATGCCCATGGGTGGTCTCAGCGCCAGCGGATGTCCGCAACGTTCTCGAAGGGGAAAATCCGCCACATACTCCCCCTTAATAGGCAAACGACAACAAGATGTGTTATAACAGCGAACGTACGAAATAGCCGGGGGTATCAGGGAGGACCATATGTCCATGCTGAAAATGTTCCACATCTGCATGGAGCTGTGGGGCATCATCTTCTGCGCGATTGCGACGATCGGCCTCATAGTGGGCTCCCGACGAATGGCCACCCGCAAATCGCAGCAGATCATCATGCAGGCGCTTTGCGTGCTGCTGCTGGCCGCTGACATGACCGGCTGGTATTTCGACGGCCGTCCGGGCTGGTTCGCGGAGAACGCGGTGCGCGCCGGCGATATGGCCGTATACTGCATCAACTATCTGTATCTGAGCATCTTCACGCTGTACGTCTGGCAGATCGTGCGCAAAAACGGCGAAAAGGCGCCATGGGGACTATACGCGACCTTCGCCACCTCCGCCGTGTCGATTGCGCTGATGGTCGTCTCGCAATTCAACGACATGTACTACTATTTCGACGCCGACAACGTCTACCATCGCGGCACGTACTACATCTTCACGCAGGTGCTGGCGTTCATCGGCATGGCCATCAGCTTCTCCATGCTGTACCAATACCGCAGCCGTGTGTCGAAAAGCATCTACTACGCGCTGATTGCGTATTTCGTGCTGCCCATCATCACCACGGTCCTGCAGACGTTCCTGTACGGCTTCTCGCTGCAAAGCATCTCCGTCGTGATCTCCACGCAAGTCATGTTCGTCGTCGACAACCTTGAGATGGCGCGAAAATTCCAGCAGCAGGAAATCGCCTACCAGAAAGCCAGCTTCGCCGCCGAACATGACACGATGACCGGACTGTGGAACAAGTCGTCCGGCCTGCAGCGGATCAATGATCATCTCAATTCGATGGACGCCGACGATGAGGCCATGCTCATGTTCGTGGACATCGACGACTTCAAGCACGTGAACGACACGTACGGGCATTCCGACGGCGATTTCTGGATTCGTCAGGTAGCCGACACGTTGCGGAACATCTACCGGCCAGACGATGTGATCTGCCGATTCGGCGGCGACGAATTCGTGGCGCTCATCAAGGGCACGAGCAACACCAGCGTGATTCGGACCACTTTGGGACTGTTCGCCAGGCGGATGCGTGAGACGTCCGTCCAACGCGGGCAGGACGTGCATTGCAGCGTCGGCATATGCCGTGTGGCCGCCGGCGGATACCGGAGTCCGGAGCACATCGTGGCCACGGCCGACAAGGCGTTGTATGAGGCGAAGCGCAACGGCAAGCACGCGTACGTGGTCTACGATTCGGACGGGAGCCGGATGGAGTTGGCGCAGTAGGTTTTGGCTTCGGCCATGGCCTTTGGCAAGGCCCTGCCGGACGAACCATGCCTTGTCGGCACAGATTACGCCTTGCCAAGCAATGTCAATACGATCAGCAGCACGTTCAATGCGACGATCAGCACCGTGACCATGATGTTCACGGCATGTTTGACCGGACCGTCCACGTACTCCCCCATCAGCGTGCGGTCGTGCGTGTAGCGCATCAGCGGGATGATCGCGAACGGAATGCCGACCGACAGCACGACCTGGCCGACGATCAACGCCTGCGTGGGGTTCTTCGCGAACCACAGCACGACCAGCGCTGGGACCAGCGTCACCACGCGGCACGCCCACATCGGCGCCTTGATGCGCAGCAGGCCATGCATGATCTCGCTGCCCGCGTACGTGCCGACCGATGTGGAGCTCAGGCTCGACGCCAGCAGGCCGACGGAGAAGATCGTGCCGATCACGGGGCCGAGCACATGCTGGATGGCCCGCTGCGCGCCCTCGATCGTATCGGTGCCGGTCATGCCATGCAGCGAATTCGCGGCGAGGATCAGCAGCGCGAGGTTCACCGAACCGGCGAGAAGCAACGCCCAGACCACGTCGATCTTGCTGCCGTGAAGCAGCTTCCTGACGCCCGGCTTCTTCTCCCCCGGCGCGTAGTGGTCGTTGACAAGCGTGGAATGCAGGTAGATGGCGTGCGGCATGACCGTGGCTCCCAGCATGGACGTGGCCATCAGCACGGTGTCGGTGCCTTTGAACCGCGGAATCAAGCCGGTGAGCACGTCCTTCGGATTCGGCGGGGCGATGAACAGGCCCGCGATGAAACCGAACGTGATCACCAGCAGCAAGCCGATGATGAGCTTTTCGAACACGCGGTGCGTGGCGCCCTTCTCGAAAATCAGCAATATCGTGGACACCGCGCCGATGATGCAGCCGCCGATGAACAATGGCAGGCCGAACAGCAGTTTCAACGAGATCGCACCGCCGATCACCTCCGCCAGATCGGTGGCGATGGCGATCACCTCCGCCTGCATGAAGAACATGAATCGACCGGCGTCGCCCAGCCGCTCGCCCAGGATCTCCGGCAGGCTTTTGCCGGTGACGATGCCGAGCTTCGCGGACTGGTATTGGATGAGCACGCTCATGCAGTTGGCCAGGACCAGCACCCACACCAGCAGGTAGCCGTAGCGCGCGCCGGACGTGATGTTCGCGGCCACATTGCCCGGATCCACGTAGGCGACCGCGGCCACGAACGCAGGGCCGAGGATGCCGGCGAGCGCGTGGCCGTGGTGGTGGGGTTGGCTTGGTTGGCTCTGGCTTGGCTGGTTCTGTTGGTCTGATTGGTTTGGCTGATACTGCCGGTCGGGCGCGGACTTGTGGTCCGGGTCGGACACCGGCTTGCGGTTGCGCTCGAGCATGCGATTCTGTCCCTGCTCGGGTACGCCATCGTTCGTCTTCACTCTCTTCCCCCAATGCGTGTTTCCCCGTATATCCGTGCAACGTTATAGCGCGGACGCGCGCACGGAAATGTTACGAAATCTCCGCTGCGTACTTTCCGCGGATCTTCCGCGGGTGTCCAGCGTGGTCGGCGCCGTCTGACGCTAAGCTGGGAAGGATACGTTTGTTTCCTACACGAAAGGTTGTGGAGGATATGGCCACCTTTCATACTCCGATGATCACGCTTGCCGACGGTAACCTGATTCCGCAGATCGGCCTGGGCGTGCTGCGCATCGACGACGAGGGCGTCACTCCCGTGGTCGAAAGCGCGCTGGAAGCCGGCTATCGTCATATCGACGGAGCCGCGGGCTACAACAACGAAGCCGGCGTCGGCCGCGCGCTGAAGAACGCCGGTTTCACGCAGGGCGAACGCCGCAAGAGCCTGTGGGTCACGACGAAGCTGCGTGATTCGGAACAGGGGTATGATTCCGCGCGCAAGGCGTTCGACCGTCAGCTTGGTCTGCTGCAGCTCGACTACGTGGATATGTATATGCTGCATTGGCCGACGCCGTTCGACTGGCGTTCCGGCGAGACGTGGAAGGCGTTTGATGAGTTCCGTGCGGAAGGCCGCGTGCGTACGCTCGGCGTGTGCAACTTCCTGCCGGAGCATCTCGAACGACTGCATAAGGAGACAGGCGAATATCCGGCCGTCGACCAGATCGAACTGCATCCCACGTGGCAGCAGCGCGAGGTGGTGGCGTACTGCAAGGAGCATGGCATCGCGGTCGAAGCGTATTCGCCGATGGCCCGTGGCGCGGATCTGAATGCCGGCGACGGCGTGATCGCGCGTATCGCCGAGGCGCATGGCGTCACGCCCGCGCAGGTGATTTTGCGGTGGCATATCGAGAACGGCACGATCATCATTCCTAAGTCGGTGCATGCGGACAGGCAGAAGCAGAATCTCGACCTGTTCGGCTTCGTGCTCAGCTCGGACGAGCATGCGGCCATCGACGCGCTCGATGGTCCGACGCGCGCAGGTCATGATCCGATGACGTTCACGTACGCGTGAGCCTGCGCGTGATCTTGCATGTGATCTTGCACGGGGCGCGTGGGGCGCGATGACAAGGCGCGGACCGCGTGACGGCACGCATTTTCGCAGGCGTCTGTTCAATGCCGACGGGCTGGTGGAACGCATAATGATCCTGCTGGTGGTCGCCGTGGTGGCGGGCGTCACAATCGGCCTGCTCATGCCGAAGGTGAATCCGACCGTCGGCGAATTGACGGGCGAGTACACCGCGTCCGGCACCGCCGCGCAGACGTTGCAGCAGTTGACGGTCGATGACGATCCGCGCCGTGCAGGTTACGATCGGGATTCGTTCGGCTTCCGTCAGACGGATGACGATGGCAACGGATGCGACGTGCGTGAGGATGTGCTGGCACGCGATTTGACGGACGTGCGGTACCAGCAGGGCTGCAAGGTGCAGTCAGGCACATTATCTGACCCGTACACCGGCAAGACGATCCGTTTCGTACGCGGCATACACACCTCGTCCGCCGTGCAGATCGACCATGTGGTGGCGTTGGAGAACGCATGGCAGTCGGGTGCGAACACGTGGGACCGGGCCAAGCGGGTCCGGTTCGGCAACGACATGTACAACCTTCTGGCGGTGGACGGCCCCGCCAATCAGGAGAAGGGCTCCGCGTCGGCCGCGTACTGGCTACCGACGAACGGCGCGTACCGGTGCGATTACGTGGCGCGGCAGATTGGCGTGAAGGCCAAGTATGGGTTGACCGTCACCACCAAGGAGAAGCGGGCGATGCTGTCCGTGCTGCACGGATGCCCAGCGCAAGCCGTGCCGGAGGCGTAGGCTCCATACCGGAGGGTATGCTCCGGCCACCCACCGTCTCAATTCCCCCATTCCCAAACGAATCCATCCGGAAAATTGAGGCGAAACGGACGCAGGCGGAACATTTCCGCCGGATAAGCCCCGTGCCGACAGCCCTTTCCGGCGGTAGATATCGTCCAGAATGTGTCACGATTCAAAATTCCAGCCGTTTTTTCGAATCGTGACACATTCTTCTTCCGAAAAAGGCAATACGGGGGTATAAATCACCGCTTTTCCAAGGAAAATACCCTAGAAATATACCCCCGAGCGAGAAGCGATGTGTCACGATCCAAAAATTTGGCCAAAATTCGAAATCGTGACACAAAAACAAGTCCCCTTTACACCGCGCACAGCCAAATGAGCCCTCGACCCATGCTTCGCCATCAACCGAAAAGCCACGCATCCAGACAAATCATCAAAACATTCACAGGCAACACTGGATGAAAAGCACGACCCGCAAAAGGAACGGGACCAAGCGAAAGGCACAACCCACAGAAGATACGGCCAAACACGCTGGAATGACAGACACCGAACATGCCCATCAGCTGCTCTCAAGGATTCCAACCAATTCGACGCGGCACCGAGCAAAAGACACAACGCAGAAGGCACTGCCAAACGTACTGGGGCAACGAGAGATGAGCTCGCCTCAAAGGTAGCCACGGATTCCGGCGCCTAGCACAATGCCGAGCGAAAGGCACAACCCGCGCCGGACGAGGGGCACGATTATGCGGAGCAGACAGCTTATGCGAATGTCGACGCCAACACACGCTTCATAAACATCGCCAACCCAGAAAACGCCCGACGCGTCCAGCGGAACCCATCAGTCAAGCAGCCCGAGCTTGCGGGCTTTCCGGTATCGCAGCACCACTTTGCGCCATGGCAAAGGCGTGGTCACTCCAATCGGCCGGCCGACAATCGAAGACAACGCATGAGCGACGTTCATGGCAAACGCGGCCCGATGCAGTTCATCAGACAAATCCAACTGCGTGACCGAAAACACAGTCCAGCCCGCGGCCGCAAGTCGCGACAGCTTGCTCTGGTCGCGCCGGTACTGCGCACGGTCGGTACGGTGATGGTCGCCCTGATAATCCAAGCCAAAACGATGCTCGGCATCAACAAGATCCAACGTCACCACAGCGCCGTTCGCAAAATTCACGCCGGGAACCACGCAATTCGGCCGCATGATCGGCAGTCCGTAGCGGACGAGCACAAGCCTCATCTCAGTCTCTTTGGGGGAATCGCTCCCCGATTGCACAAGCTCCAACGCATCCAGACACTTACTCCGGTATGGGACGTTCTCAGTTTTGGCAAACTCGATCAGCCCCTCACGAGTGGCGAACCGATGGCGAATCAACGACTCCGCAACCATGACGACATCCTGGATGCCCCACCGGCCGGCAGCCAAAGCCCACGACGGAACCGGCATAAGCACTGGAACTCCGGCGACTTCGCGCACATGCCGCGCGGACAGGCCTTTCCAGACATGCACAGTCACATCGGCCGACAAGGACGCGTCTTTCTTCATGCGGCCGCGGAGGGCCGGTGATTGGGCGACCGTGTGAAGTTTTGCCGTTGCATGCGACGAGGATTGGGGAAATTGGAAAGATTGCGACGAGGATTGGGGAGATTGCGACGCTGTCTGCCGAAGACCTGAGATATGATTCCGCGAAAAATCCTGAGAATCCGGGGAATATTGAAAATCCAAATCCGGAAAATCCTGTCCGGAATGGACGGAGTACTCGGAATGTCCGAAAGCCGGGCCTTCCGGATCCTCTTCATTCCAGCCATACTCCACGTTCGTCCCAGCATAACTGACTTGCGACGAACGCAGTGAAAAAGCCGAACAATCACTGTCGGCAGGCAACTCGACTCCCCAAATCGCGAGCGCGGTCTCATGGCTTATGGGATGACGCAGCTCCACGGACCGAGCGATGCGAAGAATCCGCCAGCTGGCTTCGGACAGGGTCGCCCGCTGGATTGGCTTGTATGCATCATCAGTATTCATGCGTGCAATATAAACGATGGCAATGGTTTGGCGCGCATTTTTCCGGGGTTGTGGTCGGAGAACGTGCGATTTGGGACGATTCGGCGTGGCATGGCCGCAATTGCAACGATTTAGGACGCAATGGGCCTGTGGATAAACAATAGAGACGCAACGAGAACATGGTAGGGATGGATGGTACCTGCAGGACAATCTTGAATTGCCATCAATGCAATTGGCAATTGGCCGCAAAAGCCGTGGAATGTTGCGATGGTTGAAGAATCGTCACTTCCGCACGCTTTTGGAAAACTCCGGAAGCTGCGGAATTGATGATTTCCGGCACTTCCGGAAGTATGTTGTGGTGCGGCAATGCAATGTATCGCCGCACCACAAGTCAGCATTCCTTTCATTTCGGGAATCGGAGGCGGATCAGCCTTTGGAACGAAAAATTCCCACCGCAGATGTGTCACGATTTGAAA
>NZ_JBNMKH010000066.1:0-10145 GCF_050874245.1 Bifidobacterium sp.
GCCGGCTGCCGCATGTGTGCAAGAATGGGTGGCGGATACGATGACGACGGGGAGGAAGACGGTTATGGCGATTGCACGGAATGAGAGCGAATTGGCGGGGTTCAGGATTCCAAGGCTTGGCATGGGCACGATGGCGCTCGCCATCGAAGGACGGCCGGACCGCGATACTGCGATCGAGACGATTCATGCCGGTCTTGATGCGGGCGTGCGTTACTTGGACACCGCATGGTCGTACTATCTGCCGAGCCAACCGGGAACCGGAACCCCGGAGGATTTGGGATACGGCGAGAGACTGGTGCGAGACGCGTTGCGCACGTGGGACGGCCCGCGCGACGAGGTGCTGGTAGCCACGAAGACCGGCTACCGTCGCACGATGGAAGCTCCGGCTCCTGACGCCAGTGTGTCCGATTCTGGAGAATCGGACATTCAAGGGGTGCGGGGAGATGCTCAGATGTCCGATTCTGGAGAATCGGACACTCGGGATGCGAGTGCGCAGGAACGCCAGCACCTGCAGGCCGCCGGCAGCCGATACGGCTGGATGGCCGATTCGCGCCCGGAGACCATGATCCGTGATGCCAAGGAATCAGCCGTGCACCTCGGCGTGGACGCGCTTGACCTGCTCTACTCGCACGGCCCGGACCCTGCGGTTCCCTACGAGGATCAGGTGGGTGCGCTCAAGCAGCTGTTGGACGAGGGTGTGATCCGATATGCCGGCATTTCCCGCGTGGACAACGAGCAGATCGACATCGCACGCAGCATTCTGGGTGATGGTCTGGTTGCCGTGCAGAACCAGTTCTCGCCTTCACACCCCGATCCGGAACATACGATGGAGCATTGCGCCGAACTCGGCCTGGCCTTCGTCTGCTGGAGTCCGCTCGGTGGCTTCCTCGACGCGTTCGACCAGCATGCCTACGATACGTTCCGCGAGGTCGCAACCGCTCATGACTGCTCCTACCAGCGCGTGACGTTGGCGTGGGAACTTGCGCAATACGGCAAGCTGTTCACCATCCCCAGCGCCCGCAATCCACACGAGATCAACGATTCCTTCGCCGCCACCGCGCTCGACCTTACCCAGGGCGAGCTCGACGTGCTGAATCGTTCCGTATTCGGCGGTTCCCGCTCACGCTGACGGTTCAATAGTTTGATTCCTCCAAATAATTGTTTACACCGTAAGCTATCGTAGGCGGTTGTTTACGGACGTCTACGGTGTAAAGGAGGACGCTCATTGGGGTTCGAGCAGGAAGCATTTGAACGGCTGGTGCATGTCACCTGGGATAATCGATCCAAGATGCAGCGGGAGATGCTGCGTGGCGCCAAAGGTGAGCCGTTCGTCGTGCAGCAGCTGTATATCAAGGGGCCGATGACGCCATCCCAGATCGCGCAGGCCATGGGCGCCACCACCGGACGTGTCTCCACGCTGCTTGCCGGACTTGAGAAAAAGGGCCAGATCGTGCGCGAACCGGACCCGGATGACCGACGCAGTGTGCATATCCGTCTCACTGAAACGGGTGAGGAACGCGCGCACCGGCAGCGTGAGAGCATGCGCGACGCGATCTGCTGGATCTTTTCGCAGATGGGGGAGCGCAGGACGCGCGAATTCATCGACCTCACCACCGAATTCACCACGTACATGACGCTGTGCATGCCCGGCAAGCCGCGGCCCACGCCGGAACAGGTCGCCGAGGCGTTCTCAGGAAACACACAGGAAGAAGCGTAATATCTCACATCGTAAGTAATTTACGATGTAAAGTAATCGTCGATAGTAGCTTCGCCGACAATCGCAAATCGCATACAGAAAACAAATAAGAGAAGGAACCAATACATGCTTCGCATCATGCGATACCTCTCCAAAGCGGAGATAGGCCAGATGCTCATAGCGCTGGTCAGCATCGTCGGGCAGATCTGGCTCGACCTGACCCTGCCGGATTACATGTCCGACATCACCACGCTCGTGGAAACCCCCGGCAGCAAGATGCACGACATCTGGGTGGCCGGCGGCAAAATGCTGCTCGTCTCGCTCGGCTCCGCCGCCTGCGCCATCGTCACCGGCTACATCGCAGCCCGCGTCGGCGCCTCGTTCAGCCAGCGCCTGCGCTCGCTCGAATTCCGCAAGGTGGAAAGCTTCGGACCGGCTGAAATGAGCCGATTCTCCACCGCATCGCTCATCACCAGGTCCACCAACGACATCACGCAGATCCAGATGTTCATCACCATGGGTCTGATGATGATCGTCAAATCGCCGATTATGGCCGTATGGGCCGTGTGCAAGATCGCCGGCAAGGGATTCGACTGGACGCTCGCCACCGGCATCGCCGTGGCCATCCTGCTGGTGGCCATCGCCGTAATCATGCATTTCGTCATGCCGAAGTTCAAGGCCATGCAGCGCCTGACCGACAACATCAACCTTGTGGCCCGCGAGAACCTCACCGGCCTGCGCGTGGTGCGCGCCTACAACGCCGAGGACTACCAGGAAGCCAAGTTCACCAAGGCCAACAAGGAACTCACCGATACCCAGCTGTTCACCAACCGCGCCATGGCCATCATGATGCCGCTGATGAACACCATCATGAACGGCCTCATGCTCGCCGTGTACTGGATCGGTGCCTACCTGATCGACGCCGCCGAGCTGACCGACAAGCTCACCACCTTCTCCAACATGGTGGTGTTCTCCAGCTACTCCGTACAGGTCATCATGAGCTTCCTGCTCATGAGCATGGTGTTCGTGCTCTGGCCGCGTGCCGATGTGTCCGCGCAGCGTGTGCTTGAGGTCATCGACACCGATCCGCTCGTCACCGACGGTACGCACACCGAAGGCGAGCCCGGCAAGGAAGGCGAGATCGAATTCCGCAACGTGAGCTTCACCTACCCGGATTCGCGCGAGGCCATGCTCCAAGGCATCTCGTTCACCGCCAAGAAGGGCGAGACGGTGGCGTTCATCGGTTCCACCGGCTCCGGCAAGTCCTCGCTCATCAACCTGGTGCCGCGCTTCTACGACACCACGCAGGGCGAAGTGCTCGTCGACGGCGTGAACGTGCGCGACTACACGCTCAAGGCCCTGCGCGACAAGATCGGCTACGTGCCGCAGCAGTCGTTCCTGTTCAAAGGCACCATCGCCTCCAATGTGAGCTACGGCGACCAGCCGGGCGCACCCGACAACACGGTCGAAATGGCCGACACCTCCACCGCGGCCGGACGTAAACGCGAGAACGAGTTGCTCGCAGCCGAATCGGACCGCGCGCTCACCGCCGAACAGATGGCCGACGTGCGCAAGGCGTGCGACGTGGCCCAAGCCACCGAATTCGTGGAGAAGAAGGACAAAACCTACGAATCCGCCATCGCACAAGGCGGCTCCAACGTGTCCGGAGGCCAGAAGCAGCGCCTCTCCATCGCACGCGCCGTCTACCGCCATCCGGAAATCCTCATCTTCGACGACTCCTTCTCCGCGCTCGACTTCAAAACCGACCGTGCGGTAAGGGACGCGCTCGCAAGGGAAGCGAAGGACTCCACCAAACTGATCGTCGCCCAGCGCATCGGCACGATCATGAACGCCGACCGCATCGTCGTGCTCGATGACGGCAAAGTGGTCGGTCAGGGAACACACGAGGAACTGCTGGACAACTGCGATGTGTACCGCCAGATCGCACAGTCGCAGCTCAGCGAGGACGAACTGAAGGGAGGCCGCTGACATGGCAGGTGGCATGGGGCACGGTCGCAGACGCGGACCTGTTGAAAAGCCGCAGGATTTCGGCGGCGTGATGAAGAAACTGGCGCGTTTCTGCCGCCACTACATTCCGGCCATGATTTTCGCGCTGGTGCTCGGCGCAGCCGGCACAGTCTGCCAGATCGTCGGTCCGGACAAGCTCAAGGACATGACCAACGAGATCACCAAGGGTCTGCCGGCCCTCGTGCACGGCAGGCCGGTGCTGCGTTCGATCGATTTCGACGCGGTGAACCGCATCGCATGGCTGCTGGTCGCGCTGTACGTGGGATACGCCGTGCTCTGCTACGTGCAAAGCTGGATCATGGCGAACGTGACGCAGCGCACCGCGCAGCAGCTGCGTGAGGCGATCAGCGTGAAGATCAACAAGCTGCCGCTCAAGTACTTCGACAAGGTCAGCTACGGCGACGTGCTTAGCCGCATCACCAACGACGTGGACGCCATCGGCCAGACGCTCGGCCAGTCGCTCGGCTCGCTCATCACCTCCGTCACGCTGTTCTTCGGCGCGCTGATCATGATGTTCTACAACAACGTCATCATGACGCTGTGCGCGGTCGGCGCCTCGCTGCTCGGCCTGATCGTGATGGGCCTGATCATGAAGGTCTCGCAGAAATACTTCGCCCAGCAGCAGATCGCCCTGGGTGACGTGAACGGCCATGTCGAGGAAATGTACGCCGGCCACACCGTGGTCAAGTCGTACTGCGGCGAGGCCGACGCCATCCGTCGCTTCGAGAAGTACAACAACGACCTGTACGTCTCCGGCTGGAAGAGCCAGTTCCTCTCCGGCCTGATGATGCCGCTCATGAACTTCATCGGCAACTTCGGCTACGTGGTCGTGTGCGTGGTGGGCGCGGCGCTCGCTATGGACGGCAAGATCGAATTCGGTGTGATCGTGGCGTTCATGATGTACATCCGCCTGTTCACCCAGCCGCTGTCGCAGTTCGCCCAGGCCTTCCAGAACCTGCAGCGTTGCGCCGCCGCATCCGAGCGCGTGTTCGGCTTCCTTGAGGAGCCGGAGATGGCTGACGAATCCGGCAAGCAGGTGCTGCTCGGCGTCGGCGCGGACGGCAAGCCACAGCCGGTGCGCGGCGACGTGGAATTCAGCCACGTGCGGTTCGGCTATGATCCGGACAAGACGATTATCCATGACTTCTCGGCTTCGGTGAAGGCCGGCCAGAAGGTGGCTATCGTCGGTCCGACCGGTGCCGGCAAGACCACCATGGTGAACCTGCTTATGCGCTTCTACGAGATTTCCGGCGGCACGATTTCGATCGACGGCGTGGACACCAAGTCCGTGCCGCGCTGGAACGTGCACGACCAGTTCTCCATGGTGTTGCAGGACACGTGGGTGTTCCGTGGAACAGTGCGTGAAAACATCGCATACTCCAAGCCGGGCGTCACCGATGAGCAGATCGTCAACGCCTGCAAGGCCGTCGGCCTGCACCGTTACATCATGTCGCTGCCGGACGGCTACGACACCGTGCTTGACGACAAGGCATCGCTTTCGCAGGGTCAGAAGCAGCTGCTCACCATCGCCCGCGCCATGGTTGAGGACGCCCCGATTCTGATCCTTGACGAGGCCACCTCTTCGGTCGATACGCGTACCGAAGAGCTGATTCAGAAGGCCATGGACGCGCTGACGGTCGGCCGCACGAGCTTCGTGATCGCGCACCGTCTGTCCACCATCCGCGACGCCGACATGATTCTGGTGATGAACGGCGGCGACATCGTCGAACGTGGCACCCACGAGGAGCTGCTCGCGAAGTCCGGCTTCTACGCCGACATCTACAACAGCCAGTTCACGCTGACCGACTGATTGATTGGCTGGTCAGCCGGTCAAGCGGCCGGAATAATCCGACGCGCCGACCATGCGGAATCCGCCCGAACCCCACGGGCCCGATCCGCACGGTCGGCGCGTTTCGTGTATGGCGTCATGTAACGCTATCAGCCTCATGCCGTCCGCTTGAGATACTCTCCCAAATGCGGCACCGCGAATGCGACCAACCCGTGCCCCGCCGAGCGGATGACCCTATCCTTGATCAGCGCGGCTCGGTACTTGTTCACCCAACTGCGGCTGCGGCCGGTCCGCGACGTAATATCCCCGATCGCGGTCGCCTTCGGATAATCGGCGGTCAACGCGTGCAAAAATTCGATTTCCGCGGATTTCAGCCCATCCAAGGCCGGCGCGCATACGGCGTCATCAAAAGCGATCTGCGCATCGGCGATGCCTGCGGCGATATCATCCCCGGTGATCACGTCCGAATGCCGACGTTGCGCCGACTGCCACATGTAGTAGCCGACGAGCTGCACCATGTACGGATACCCGTCGGTCGCCTGCGCGGCCCGCCAGGCGTCATCGTCATTCATCGTTTTGCCTGAATCGACGACGGACTCGAGAAACGCGTTCTTCACGTCCAGCAGCGGAACGTTGTCAAGCTCGCAGCGCAACGCCCTGCGCAGGAACGTGGTGACATTATCGTTGACCAGATCATTGACCACGGACGGTAGTCCGGCGAAGACGATGGCAACCCCTTTCTTCTCGGTGTCGGGGATGTCGGTTTCGTCGATGGACGTGGTGACATGCTGTACGGCTGTGGCGATGGCGACAAGGTCGTCGATTGACGCGGCCTGGGTTTCGTCGATGGTGATGAGAATGCCTTTTCCCTTGCCGATTTTCCCGCTTTGCAGACGCTTTGATATGGCGTTGCGCAAGGTCAGCGGAATCGTGTTCGAAGACAGATTGATCTGGCCGAGACTCGCGTTCGCGATTCCGGGAATGCCGATTGATGGGCTGATGCTGGCCTGTTCGATGTGTGGTCCGTTGGAGGCGAGCGCGTCGATCAACCGCTGTGCGACACCGGGGGATGCGGTTTCGGAGATGACCTGCCACTTGCGTTCGCTGGCGATGCGGCGGAATTCCGTGAGCAGCACGGTTTTACCGAATCCGCGCTGTCCGGTGACCAGCATGATTCGGCCTGGTGCGCCGGCTCCGTTGTCCAGTCCTTCGGTGAATTCCTCGATGGCCGATTCGCGGCCGATGAGTATGGGAGGCATTTTGCCTGCGGTCGGCTTGAACGGATTCATCGCCATGATGTGCTCCTTGCCGTGCGTTGCTGGATTGTTGCATTGCCGAGTGAAAGTGCATGAATGTACACGAAAGTATACCAAAGTACACGAATGTGTACCAATGTGTACGAATGTACACGAAAGTGCATGGTTGGTGGCTTCGACTGGGTGCCGGCTAGTGGAAACAGCCGGGGAAACCGTCGCTGAGGCTGGCGTGGCGGTCGGCGTCCAGCATGGCGCAATCGAATGTGAAAACACGGCTCAGCACATTCGGATCGGCGACGAACAACGCAGTGGCCAGACCGTCCGCCAATGCGGTCGGGATATTGGAAAACGTGTTCGTGCGATGGCGGGCAGCCGTATCTGCGCCAGCATTCACATCCGTCCGCACGGCCACCCACGTGGCCTCCATTTGCTGCGCGGGCAGTCCGTCGATGGCGTTGAGCAGATGATGGATGGCCAGATGCGTCCGCTCGTCGACCGCCACCTCCCAATGGCGGCGACTGGGCGCGCTCGCGCAGAACGCACCATTGGCGATATGCGCCACGCCAACCGCGCGGGATGGGTCGTCCGGATCCTCAAGCGCCACGCTGATCGGCTTCTCGGCATGCACGAGCAGATCCCCTCCGGCGTCGATGACGAATTCCCCCGCATCCGCCAGCAAGCCGCCCAGCAGATCGACCAGATAGCCCTTGCCGCACGCGCCGAAATCCAAATGAACCGGGCCTTGCGTTGCCAATGTCCTACCTTCCGAACGCACCACGTCACGCTCCCATACGGCTCGCCCCCGCAAAGCACCCAAATGTCCACCGGCATCGGCCTCGACCGTGAAACTCAACGCGGGATCGTAGCCGAGACGAATCAGATCCTCACCCACGCACGGGTCGATCGCGCCGGAAGTGGCATCGCGCAACGCGTCGTACAGGTCGAACAGCGGCCCGGCCCAATCGGGGAAATCGAAATGTCCGCCATGTTCCGCACGCCCGATGCGCGCGACCAACGAATCGGCGCGGAACCGCGACAGCACCCGCTCGTAATCGTCGATGAATCGTTCCATTTCGCCGCGTAGCTCAGCGGAAACCGGCCGTGCCGTCGAAATCAGCAGACCGGTGCCGAGCGCATTGGGGAATGCGGTGGTGTGCGGCATGCGTCGCGCGAGTGTGTTGACGGAATCCATATCCCCGATGCTATCGCGTTGGCGATCGCGATGCGGGCGGGCATCATTGCTGAAAATGCGAAGTATATTTAATATTTCCCTTTTTTCGAGGTGAAATGTTAAGTATGTTTAACATTTTTCCGATTGGCTGCTGGATGGATGAGTTGCTGTCGCATGCCACGATGTGAGACGACACGCCGAAGTCGTCAAAAATAAAAATGGCGGAATTCCGCCGATTCTGGGAGTGCATTACAGCAGAACGTACCAAAAATCAAGACTGTTCTTCAAAAAACTTTCGTTCTATTTTGTTTTTTCGGTGCGCATGTCGCGTACGGCGATGAGGGCGCACCGAACAAGCTCGGAAGAAGGAAGGTTCGGAACATGTCATCTCGCGTCGCGCAGCGTCACGTAGCCGGTTCGTGCGATTCGCGCGTCCCGGTCTCCGGCTGTCTTGCCGCGCTTCTTGCGACGCTGATGATCGCGCTCGTCACGCTGTTCGCGAATACTGCGATTCCGCAGCGTGCGGTCGCCGCCGATGACAGCCAGACGGATTTCGATTCCTGGACCGCCGTGGCGGACAACATCGCCAAACAGCTCGACACCGCCGAACGGGATTACCGTGACGGCAACTACGGCCAGGCCGGCACCGATTTCCAGACCGCGCATTGGATCGGCTACGACGCGTCCAACTTCTCGAAGGCAGTCAACGACACCATCTCCGCCGACAAACAGACCGAACTGCTCAAGCAGTTCACCGATTTGGAAGGCCTCGCCTACCAGCAGGGGCAGGGTGACGCCATCTCCGGCGCCGTCGACGCGTTGAACACCGATCTCGACGCCGCCGCGAAGATGCTCGACGCGAACACCAGCCTCGCCAACCCGCGTGCCTACGCCAAACAGCGCGCCGCCGAAACCGCCAAGGAACGCAAGACGCTCGACGCGGCCAAGAAGAACTCCTCCAAAGGCAAAGGCGACCGCACGTGGAGCGACGTGGCCAAGGAAATGAACGTCATCCTCGACAAGGCATACCAGGCCGCCATCTCCAGCAAGGGATCGGAAGGCTCCAGCCTCGTCAACAACGCGTACTACCAGTACTACGAAAAGCTCGGCTTCGAAAAGAACGTGATGAACGCGATTTCCGGCGACCGCGTCTCCCAAGTCGAATACCAGTTCAAAATGACCCGCAAGACCATGCGTGACGGCGGATCCCAGAAGCAGATCAAGAAACTCGTCGACGACCTCAAAAGCTGGCTCGTCGAAGATGCCGCCACCCTCGATGGCGGCGCGTCCGGCAACATCAGCGGCTTCACCAAAGCCGTCACCAGCTCCGCCGGGCAGGCGTTCCTCATCCTCATCCGTGAAGGCCTCGAAGCGCTGCTCGTCGTGGCCGCCGTCGTGGCCTACCTCGTCAAATCCGGCAACAAGCGCTTCACCAAGTGGATCTACCTCGGCGTGCTCGCCGGCCTCGCCGGCTCCGGACTGATTGCCGTGCTCTTCACCTTCCTGTTCGGCGGCTCCGGCCCGATCCAGGAAATCAGCGAAGGCGTGTGTGCGCTCATCGCCATGCTCATGCTGCTGTGGACCAGCAACTGGATGCTCAACAAGAGCTCCGTGGAAGCATGGAACCGCTACATCCGCACCAAGACCGAAACCGCCGTGGCCAGCGCGCAAAGCAAGGTCGCAGCCGGAGAAGGCGTGAGCCTGGGCATGGTCGTCTCGCTCGCCATGCTGAGCTTCCTCGCCGTGTTCCGCGAAGGCGCCGAAACCGTGATCTTCTACGAATCCATCTACTCCATGAGCCAGGATTCGCAAGGCATGTGGATTGGCGGCATCGCCGCGGCCGTGGTGCTGCTCGTCATCTTCCTCGTGCTGCGCTTCACCTCCGTGAAGATTCCCATCGGCCCGTTCTTCCTCGTCACCTCGATTCTGATGGCCGTGCTTGTGGTCATCTTCGCCGGCGGTGGCATCCACGCGCTCATCGAAGGCGACCTCATCGACGGCCACTACCTGTCGAGCGTGCCGACGAACGATTGGATCGGCCTGTATCCGTACGTCGAATGCCTCGCCGCCCAAGCCGTCGCCGCCATCGCAGTGATAGCGCTGTTCATCGTCGGCTTCGCGCGCAAACGCAAGTTGCGCACGGCGGCTGATACGGGCGATTCGGACGCGACGCACGCCTGACGGCCGTACGCAATCCGTAATCGC
>NZ_JBNMKH010000067.1:0-10128 GCF_050874245.1 Bifidobacterium sp.
CGGCTATGGGGAGTCGATGGGAGCAACCGGCTCGCTGATGGGTGTGATCGCGGGAGCGATGAGCTTCGTCTCCCTGTTTTGCCGTCCGATAGCCGGCAATTTGTCGGATCTGGTCAGCAAGCGTCTGCTGGTGGCCGTCGGCACAGCGCTATACATCGTGGCGGGCGTCATGTACTGCGCCGCGCAATCGACAGGTATGCTGATCGCGGCCCGCATGGTCAACGGACTCGGCTTCGCTTGCGGCACCGTCTGTCTTGCCACTTGGGTGTCGCTGCTGCTGCCGATCAGGCATATGGGTGCCGGCATGGGATTGTATGGCATCGTCAACGCGCTGGCGATCGCGGTCGGTCCGGCACTTGGCATCCGTCTGCAGACGGCAGTTGGCTATCGATGGACGTTCGTCGCGTCGCTGACACTCAATGCATGCGCGTTCGTGACCGTGCTGCTGGTGAGGAACGGCGGCAAGCCGGCACGCAAGACCGTCACCATGCAAACGGCGGGCGGTTCACCCGCATCGGATTCATCCCGCGAATCGCAATCCGATCGATCCGCATCGCATATGCTGCGGCACCGTCTCCGACTGCGCAATCTGGTCGAACCGAAGGTAATTCCCTTGGCTGCGGTGTTCATGATGTTCGCGATTCCCTATTTCGCGAACCAATCGTTCCTGGTCGACTACATTTTCGCCCGGCATCTGTATGTCTCATCCGACCTGTTCTTCGTCTTCTACGCCGTCGCATTGCTGCTGTTGCGTCTCACGCTTCGCAACCTGTTCGACTCGAAGAGCTTCCGGTTCTGGCTTACCGTCTGCTCATTGTCCATGCTGGCGATGCTGTCTTCCCTCACGTTCATGACGAACAGCTGGTATCTGCTCGTGGCGGGCGTCACGATGGCCGCCAGCTACGGTCTGATGAGTTCCGTGACGCAGGCACAAGCTGTTGTGATCGCGGGGCGCGCTCGTAGCGGCTTGGCCAACAGCACCTACTATATGGGCATCGACTTGGGTATGACGTTGGGTCCCATGCTGGCTGGCGTCTTCTACGGTCATCTGCCTATCGCATGGTTCTATCCAATGTTCATGCTGTCGATGCCGATGGCATGGCTGATCTATCTGTCCTTCCGTCGTGTCATCCATTCGAAGAACGCGTGACACGGACGAGCCGTTCATCTCCCGACTAACCCGTCTCATCGGCGGACGCGCATCGAATGGAACGATCCGTCATTCCTTTGGCGGATCACGACGGTTTTTCCAACGCCGGTAAAAAACCAGGTTTCTGGCACCGCATGTGCTTCTGACGTGAAAGATTTATGCTGTTATGCAAAACACTATAACAGCATTTCACATATCTGTATTACTGTTATATATAACTACTTAACAGTTAGTGTGCGACTGTGCATCAGAAGAACATATCACCGGCAAAAGGAGGCACAGCTTGAAGCTGAACATCTCGTCCGCGTCCGAAGAGCCGATTTACGAGCAGATCAAGAGCCAAATCAGATCCGCGATCGTTTCAGGAGAACTGCAGGCAGGCGACGCGCTCCCCTCACTCCGCAAGCTTGCCGGCGATCTGCACATCAGCGTGCTCACCGCGTCCAAGGCGTACAACGAATTGGCGGACGAAGGTCTCGTGAAGAACATACAGGGCAAAGGCGCATTCGTCATGGATCACGGCAACGAGCTCATCAGGGAACGCGCGGAAGAACGCATCATGGACAGGTTCCGCGAGGCATCCATAGAGGCCAAAGCCTCTGGTATCAGCCTGTTGGACCTGCTTGGCATGTTCGAGAAGGCGTACAGGGAGCAATCATGACCTTCATGCGGCATCAGACCCGGTCAAAAAACGTCCGCCATCCAAGCCTGATGCCGGGACGGCCGGAAGCGACTGAACTACAGGCGCGTCGGCGCTTCATGGAAGTCGAACATGACGCCGTCCGCCAGTTCGCAGATTTCCGGCCAGTCGGCGTCGGACGAATCGTCATGCATGGCCCACACGTGCATGCCGACGGATTTCGCCGATCGCATGCCGATTAGCAGATCCTCGAACACGGTGCAGTCGGTCGGTTCGACGCCAAGACGCGTTGCGGCCAGGAGATACACATCCGGCTGGTCCTTACCGACGTCTCCAGCATCGTCGACGCTGACCACCTCATCGAAAAAGTCGAGGATGCCCACATGTCTCATGGCCGGTTCACGCAACTGCGGCGGCAACGACGTGGCCACGGCGAGTCTCGCGCCGCTCGCCTTCAATGCTGCCAGATATTCACATGCATGCGGCTTGGCCTCGACCGCAGTCGCGTACATGACACGTGCCATACGGTCCCATTCCTCCATCAGCGCCTCGGGAGTGTCCGGCAGTGAAAATCGTGCGATCGTATATTCGGCGATTTGACGGAACTGCATGGCGGCCACCTTCCGCATGTAGTCCTCGGGCACTTCGATGCCACGTTTGGCAAGGAAATCGATATCCACCTGATCCCACACGCCCATGGAGTCGAGCAGAGTGCCGTCAAGATCGAAAATGGCGCCCTTGCCTTGGTTCTCCGCGGTTTCCTGTGCCATGTAGGCTCCTTTGCTGGTTATGGTATTCCTATATATATTTCTATATTTCCCTGACCGATTTGCGCCGGACGCATGACGGTCAGTCAAGCACCGACGACCTGAGCAGCTCCTCGGCATGTTCCAGCGACGCCTCGCTTTCACTTCCGGAAAGCATGCGCGCGATCTCGTGGACACGGGCCTCGCCACGCACCTGGTTGATCGTGGTTTCGACGGATCCGTCGTCGGTCGCGCTTTTGGCGACCACGTACTGCTCGTCCGCCCAGGATGCGACCTGCGGCAGATGCGTGACGACCAGCACCTGCGCGGATTGGGCGAGTTTTGCCAGGCGCGCGCCCAGCTCCACGGCCGCCTTGCCGCCCACGCCCGAATCGACCTCGTCGAAGATGAACGTCATCGGCGGCACGGTTCCGCCCGCCACCACATGTTTTTCCGCGGCCACCAGTTCGAGCGCGAGCATCAGACGGCTCAGCTCGCCGCCGGACGCGCTTTTGCCCATCGGCAACTGGGGCGAGCCCGGAAACGGCGTGAAAAGGAATTCGATATCATCCGTGCCTGTGGAATCCAATTTGGCGCGTTCGGTCACGCGGATCTCCAGTTTTGATCCTCCCATGGCCAGCGAACCAAGTTCCGCAGTCACTTTGGAAGCCAGTTCCTTGGCCGCGGCCCTGCGTCTTTTGCCGACCGCCCGCGCGGCCTTCTTCGCGTCGTCGAGCAGTCCCGCGCGTTCCGCCTCGAGCTGTCCGACTTTCTCCGGAGAAGCGTCCAAGTCCTCCAGATCGAATACGGCCTTGTCCCTCCATGCGATCACATCGGACAGTTCCGGTCCCCACCGTCTGGTCAGTTCGTCCAGCTCGTGGATGCGTCCGTTGATGGCGTCCAGATCCTCCACGCCCGCCTCGTTGTCCACTTCGCCGGACAGGCTGAACACCACATCGGACAGATCGGTGCTGATGGAATCCAATCGGTCGGCGAGTTCGGAGAACACTCCTCCGACGTGGATGGCGCGCAATGCCTGCGCCGCATGATCGATCAGATCGGCGGCACTTGACGATTCGACGTCGTCCGTCACTTGCGAGGCGTCCAGCGCGCCCAACGCGCTGGCCACCCCCTCGGCGATCTCGGCCGAATTCTCGATGCGGTCGCGCCGCGCGCGCAATTCGTCCATCTCTCCCGGCTGTGGGTCGACGCGGTTGATGCGGTCGATCGATTCGCGTAGATAATCCGCCTGCTGCCGCATGGACGATTCCTGGTTGCTAAGACGCTCCAGCCGCTCGTCCATCGCACGCAACGCGTTCCATGCCTTGCCATATGCGGCCAACGCCACCTCGTCACCCGCATAACGGTCCAGGAATTCGCGCTGGCGGGCGGCGGTCGCGATACGCAACTGGTCCGCCTGTCCATGGATCGTCACCAATTCCGCGGCGACGGAGGCAAGCACGGAACGCGGCACACTGCGTCCGGACAGCATGCTGCGAGACCTGCCTGAGGCGGGCACCTTGCGAGACAGGAACAGCTCGCCGTCCTCCGGTTCGAAACCGGCCTCACGGGCGGCGGCCACCGCCGCCGGCGACGAGGCGACTTCGAACACGCCCTGCGCCCACGCTTCCTGCGCACCGACGGAAACACGGCCACCATCGGAAGGGCCTCCGGAAATCAGCCGAATCGCACTGAGCAGCATCGATTTGCCCGCGCCCGTCTCGCCAGTAATCGCCGTCATGCCGCCGGCCGGAGCGATCAACGCGGAGCGAATCGGACCAAGGTCATGGATTTCAAGTTCCTCCAGCATGCCCGGTCACTTCCCGCTTTCGCAATCGCCTTTTTCGGGGAACGCATGCCCATGATGCGTGCCATCCGTCTTACGCGCCTGTTCCCGCCACCCGACGACGGGTAGATCGAATTTGGTAACAAGACGGTTCGTGAACGGCACCCCGGACAGACGGGCCAGGCGCAAGGTGCTTTTCGATTCCCGTACTTCGACACGCGTGCCCTTCGGCAGGGCGCGCTGACGACGTCCGTCACAGCAGATCCATCCCTCGGACGTGGAATCCTCAAGAATGTCGATGGCAAACGTCGAGCCGGAACCGATGATCAACGGCCGTGCGAACAGTGCGTGAGCGGCCAATGGAACCAGTTGCAGGGCCTTCACGTTCGGCCACATGATCGGGCCTCCCGCGGAGAACGCGTAGGCGGTCGAACCGGTCGGCGTGGACACGATCACGCCGTCGCATCCAAAGGAGCTCATCTCCACGTCATCGACGCGGATGGACAGTTCCACCATTTTGCCGCGGTCGGCCCGTTCCAGCGTGATGTCGTTCAACGCCCAATCCTCGATGGGTTCCGATTCTCCGGGAAGCCACACGTCGACGTGGGCGATCATGCGCTCGTCGATGGAATAATCATGCTCCGCAATCCTGCGGATGGCCTCGCTCATCTGGAAGCTTTCGAATTCCGCCAGGAAACCCACATGCCCCAAGTTCACGCCGAGGATGGGGACCTCGGTGCAGTGCACCAGCTCGGCCGCGCGCAGGATGGTGCCGTCTCCGCCGAGCACGACCACGATCTCAGTGCTTGGCGGCACCACGGGAGTCCTGGTGCCGAAGTCGGGCGCCTCGATGTTGTCGATAATCGTCACTTCGAAATCGGCGCGTCTCAACTGTTCGACGGCCTCCTCGACCACCGTGCCGCTTTCGCGCAGACGCGTGTGCGTCACCACCACCGCATGCCGGGTACCGAGCATCGCAAGCCCTTTCCAAGAACTCTCGTACACAACGCGCCCCTGACGGGCGCCAACGCCTACCAGTGTAATCGAACAAATGAACGAACGACGGCGGCGAGTGTCCGGAACCCGACATGGACGTGCCGGCATCCGCAACCATCACGACCCCGTCCGTCGATTCCCCGCGAACCCATCGGACAGGCCGAACGGTCCCTCCGACGCCCCGTTCGTCACACTACCGTCTACAATAGCTCAAGGAAACGAAGACCATCCATGAAGATAAGGAGCGAGGAACAGCATGTCCAACCTCGTCTTTGACGAGTCCTCCTCCAATCGCGAGGCCTCGCATGGCTACGCCTGGTGGTTCTCCGGAGACACCTTCGAGAAGGCCATGGCGGAGGATCGCAAGCCGCGCAAGCGCAGTCTGATGCATAGACTCACCACGCACCCCGGACGGCTGACCATCCTGTACTTCCTTGTCCTGGGCGCGTTGTCCACAGCGCTGCTGCTCGCTCCAGTCGCCACGCCGAAAGGTGAGAAGACGACGTTCACCACTGCGTTCTTCACCGCGATCTCCGCGATTTCAACGTGCGGTATCTCGATTGTCAATTCGACGACGCATTGGTCCGCGTTCGGCCAAGCCGTGCTCATTTTCTCCGTGCAGATGGGCGGCCTTGGCGTCATGACCTTCGCCTCGCTCATCGCCTTGGCTGTGAACCATCATCTGAAGGCCACACAGAAGCTGCTCACCGCCAATGAGTTGGGCACCACGAAACTCGGCGAGATCAGAGGCGTGCTCACCGTGGTCATCGCCACCGCGTTCACCATCGAAGGCATCACGTTCGTGGCATTGTTCCCCGGCCTGTACAAGGTCAACCATGGCGATGTCCGTCATACTTTATGGGAGTCGCTTTTCTTCGCCGTCATGGCGTACAAAAACGCCGGATTTACCCCCGACGGCGCGGGATTACACGTCAACAACTGGGCGGTCGGCCTGCCTATCCTCATCAGCGCATTCTGCGGCACGCTTGGTTTCCCCGTGCTGTTGAACCTCATGCGGTCATGGCGCATGCACCGTCCGCCGAAGCGCTGGAGCCTGCATACCAAGCTCACGTTGACCACGACATTCTGCATCGTGCTCGCCTCATTCACCTGGTTCCTCGTCATGGAATGGAACAACAAGCTGCTGTTCGCCACGGAGGGAGTGGAGCCTCGCCTGTGGCATGCGCTGGTGGCGGCCGTCATGCCCCGCAGCTCAGGTTTCGACCTGTCGTGGATGCCGGGCGTAAGCGACGCGACGAAGGTGTTCCTGTCCATCGTCATGTTCATCGGCGGCGGCAGCACCTCGACGGCCGGCGGCATCCGCGTCACCACGTTCGCCGTGATCCTGCTGACCTGTCGCGCGGCGTTCACCGGCCGTAGGGATGTCAACGCGTTCCACCGCCGCATCCACTCGCAGGCCATCATGACCGCCGTGGCCGTGAGCGCCGCCTGCCTGATGCTCGTCACCGTGGTGTCCATGGCATTGATGGCCATCACGGGCTGCTCGTTGTGCAACGCGCTGTTCGACACATGCTCCGCGTTCGGTCTGGGCGGTTATTCGGTTGGTGTGGCCAATGAATCCAACCCTGTGGTGCTGTACATCCTCGCCGCCACCATGTTCATCGGCAGGCTCGGACCGCTCACCATCGCCTATGCCATCTCCAGACCGCGCAGCGTGGAGACGGTGCGCTACCCCACCGAGCAGATTGTGGTCGGCTGAATCTACCGGATAATCCGGTTTCCTATACTTGATATTCGAAAAAGAACTTCGAAAGGTACACGAACAATCATGGCGAACAACACCAGAAGCGTTCTTGTGGTCGGGCTTGGCCGTTTCGGCAGCTCCGTGGCCACCACATTGGATGCGATGGGCCAGGACGTGCTTGCCGTCGACAAGGACGGCGAGCTGGTGAACCGTTGGTCCTCGCAGATTCCCACCGTGCAGGCCGACATGACCGACGTGATGTCGTTGGAGCAGATCAACGCCTCCGATTTCGACACCGCCGTCGTCGCCATCGGTGACAGCGTTGAGGCGTCCGTCATCACCGCCGGCAACCTGCTTGACGCGGGCATCTCCGACATATGGGCCAAGTCGGTATCCAAGGAGCATGCACGCATTCTGCAGCGCATCGGCGCGCGGCACATCATCAACGCCGAGACCGACGCCGGTAAACGCGTGGGACATCTGGTGTCCGGCAACTATCTCGATTACATCGAGCTTGAGGGCGCGTACAACGTCGTGAAAATCCACACTCCCCCGCATGTCGTCGGCTACACCATAGAGGACGCGCGCGTGCATGAACGGTTCGGCATCACCGTGGTCGGCATCAAGTCTCCGGGCAAGGAGTTCGAATACGGGTCGAAGGAACTGATCATGCACCGTAACGACGAACTCATCATCATGGGCAAGCAGGATCAGATTGACAAGTTCCTGAGGGGCTGACCGGTTCCACGAAGCGCTTCCCGGACCATATAAAGGTGTGACTCCCATATGGATTTTTCACATATGGGAGTCACACCTTTATACGTAGGTCCGTCTCGGAAGGCCATTGACGGCTCACGCAACTGCGTACAACAGATATTCGACGTTGCCGTGCGTGCCTTCAATCGGCGAGACCGTCGTGGCACGCACATCCAATCCGTTGGCTTTCGCGCAGGCCACGACGGTGTGGAGAGCCTGCGCGCGCAACGCTTCACTTTCCACGATGCCGTTCTTGCCGAGATTGCCTTTGCCGACTTCAAACTGAGGCTTGACCAGCAGCACAATCTGCGCGCCGGGTGCCGCGATGCGTGCGATGACGGGAATCACATACGTCAATGAGATGAACGACACGTCGGACACGACCATCGACGGACGGTACGGCAGGTCATCCGCTTCGACGTCGCGGATATTGACGCCGCTCATTTCAATGATCCGACCGTCATGCGCGATACGTGGGTCAAGTTGGCCGTGTCCGACGTCCAAAGCGATCACGTGTGCGGCTCCACGACGTAGCAGCACGTCGCAGAAGCCACCGGTGGATGCGCCGATGTCAAGACAATCGAGCCCCTGCGCTGAGATAAGCCCCGCGGAGGTGAACCGTTCGAACGCGCCGACCAGCTTGTACGCGCCGCGTGAAACATAGTCATCGCCCAGATCGGCGTCAATCGAGTCGCCGTCCGAGACTTTGATCGATGGCTTGACCGCGGTGACGCCGTTTACCTTCACTTTGCCATCGCCTATCAGACGTTGTGCTTTGGAACGGCTGTCCACGACGTCACGTTCCACCAACGCGACATCGAGACGAACGACGATGCCGGCATCTTCATGCATGTCCCGCATACGGATATGCCGCCGTCAGGCGATCCGGAATTCCGGAACAATCATGTCGGAGACATCACGACCGCGGTCGGCGACATCCCACATGGCGGCGCATGCCGCGCGCAATCCGTCTACGCTGGTGGTGTCGGTGACATAAAGCCTGTCTCCGTCGACACGCGCCTGCGCGTCACGGCAGATCCAAGCACCCGCCTCGTGCGTGACTTCGGGCGCCGGCTCGTTGAGGCCGATCAAATCCTTGGCTATGTAGGTCGGGCGCAGATGCGCCGGAGCGAACATCAGTTCACGCGGGTTGGTCACACCGGTCAGCACGGCCAAGGAATCGTATCCTCCGCGATTGCCGGCCTCGATGTCCGTATCGAGCCGGTCACCGATGGCAAGGCACGCTTCCTTGGCCACGGGTTCGGTTCCGTCATGCGCGGCGAGCAGCCTGGCCTCGTCATACATGGCGGACTCCGGCTTGCCTGCGGACGACACAGGTTCCACACCGGTGGCGTTGATGACGGCCATGATCATGGAACCGCATCCCGGAGCGATGCCAAGCTCACGGGGAATGGTCAGATCCCGGTTGGTCACGAAATACGTGGCGCCCTGTTCGACGGCGTAGGCGATCTGCGCCATCTCGTTCCAAGACATGTCCGGATACCAGCCCTGAATCGCAGCCACCGGCTTGTCTTCGGCGGAATCGACCACCTCAAGCCCCTGTTTGGCCACCTCCTCACGCAGATGGCGGGCGCCGAGCACGAACACCTTCGAACCTTGCGGCACCTCACGGGCCACCATGCGCGCGGCCACCACAGAGGAGGTGATGACCTGCCACGGTTCGACATCCAAGTCGAAGCCTTTGAGCTGGTCGGCCACCACGGCCTGCAGCCGGGAGGAGTTGTTGGTGGTGTATTCCACCGTCATGCCGAGTTCTTCGGCTTTGCGGATGCTCTCGGCCGCGTGCTCCACCGGATTCTTGCCACGGTAGACCACGCCGTCAAGGTCGAGCAACGCCAACTGATATGCTTCGCTCAGTGGACGATTCGTGGATTTCAGCATCGTCTGGGTGCACCTCACTCGCTGTCGGAACCGGAATCGTCGGCATCTTCCGAAGCATCGGCCTTGCCGGTGTCTTCGGAATCGTCGTCAACATCCTTATCGGCGTTTTCAGCCGGCTCATCGTCGGATTCGGCGCCTTCCTTGGCTTCTTTAGCGTCGAGTTGGGTCTCGTCGTCGGTCTCGCCATTCGAGTCCACAGCCTCGGCATCGTCCTCATCCTCATCGTCCGGCGCGTACTGGGCGTCGTCCTCGGAGATGCCGAGCTTGTCCATAAGCTCGTCGTTCAGTTCCTGCATGTCGTATTCGATGACCAGATCGTCGGAGGTCTCGTCCTCATCGGCATCGGCGTACTGCAGTTCAAGCTTGTCGAGCAGCTGGTCGAGCGCCACGGCCTCATCGGAACGGCCGGCCTGCTCGAGGAAATACTGTTCGGCCTGCACCGCGCGC
>NZ_JBNMKH010000068.1:0-9708 GCF_050874245.1 Bifidobacterium sp.
CCGACGAAGGCTGCGAAAACCGGCGATACGGACGATCGCACGGCGGACAACCATACGGCGGAATAGTAGGCATGAGGCCGTTTTGCGGCGGCCGGTCGAACACATCGCCCGTTACGAAGGGCAGAAGGGGTAACAATGAGCGCTGCTCAATCAAACGCGGTCAAAGTCATCGCGCTGTCGGCGGCAAGCCTGGCGCTGCTGTCGGCATGCGGCGAACCGAAGGCGACGCCGATGGACGATGAATATGCCGGAAATTCCGGCGAAAGCGTGCAATCGCAAGAAGACAAGTCGAAAACCGACGGCAAGGCCACCGACAACACCGCCAACAGCGACGGATCCACGAAGAACCATGCCGACGATAAGAATTCCACGACCTCCGACAAGAAGGACACCGGCAATTACGCCGACGGCGACTATTCGGTCAACGGCCAGTACGGTCCGGTCGGCGAGGATACCATCGACGTGCATCTGACCGTCAAGGACCAGAAGGTCGCGTCGGTGAGCATCATCGGCCATCCGTTCACGTCGATTTCCAAAAAGCATCAGAACGACTTCGCCAAAGCCGTGCCGGACGCGGTGGTCGGCAAGCCGCTGAAGGATCTCAAGGTCGACAAGCTCGCCGGCGCCAGCTGGACCACTGAAGCCTTCAACAAGGCCCTTGACGTGGCGCGGCAGGAGGCTTCGGTCCAGTAAGGCCGGGATGCGATGTGTCACGATTCCGATTTTCGACCGAAATTTTGAATCGTGACACATTCAATTGCATAGGAATACCCCCAAACTATTTTTTCCCCGACATTTTTGGAAGGAAAATAGAAATTAGGGGGTATTTGCGCAGGTTGCGATGTGTCACGATTCCATTTTCGCCCAAAAAAAATCGAATCGTGACACATATACGGGGGTGATTGTCCGGTACGGGGGTATAACGAACGGCGCGCAAGGGAAAGTCACCCGGCGCAGACGTTCGGCCAGAGTAGCGCGGTCATGCGTTCGGCCCAGGAGCCGGTCTCCTGCCCCATGTCGGGCTTGTGCTCTGCCAGCGCCTTGCATGCCAGCATGGAACCCAGCACCGTGCTGAACAGGAACTTGCAGTCCAAGCCGCCGCGGAACACTCCGGCACGAATGCCGCGTTCCATGAAGCTTACGAAACGTTGTTCGGCCGGTGCCAGCACCTGCGTCGTGATCGCCTTGAGCGAATCGTTGTCGGACGTCAGCACCACGCCGACGGCCTTCAGCCCAAGCTCGCTGTCGAAGCAGCCTTGGATGCGTTGCAGCATCTCGCGCAGACCGTCGCGCGACGGTTGCAGATCGTCGAAATCCGGCAGTCCGGCCACTTCCACTTGGATGCGTTGCAGTAGGTCGTCGGCATTGCGATAGCGGCGGTAGATGGTGGTTTTCGCCACTCCCGAACGGCGTGCGACCTCCTCGATGGTCACCGCGCCGATGCCGTCGGAAATCAGGATTTCCAATGTGGCGCGCATGATTTTGCGGTCGGTCTGCTCCCGCAGCTGCTCACGCCGTCCGCGGGCTTTGCTGACGACGCCTTCCACCGCATCCTGCACGGCGACTTTGACGGTTCCCGGCAGATTTCCCGGTATGGTTCCCGGCGCGTTGCCGCGTACGGGTTTCGGAGCGTCCGTCATCGGTGTGCCCATGGATGCGCCCGTCATGTCAGGCACTTGCGATCACCTTCGTGCTTTCCAACTTGCCCACATACCATTTGTTGAATTTGATCAGCGGAATGCGCAGCAGCAGACCGATGAGCAGCAGCGGCGGAATGAATAGCAGCAACGCGCCGATCGCATACCAGTAGTCGTTGCCGTAGATGCCTCCAATAGCCGCACGCATGGCCACGATCGAATGGGTGGCGGGCAGGAACGGGCTGATTCCGCTGATGACCTTCGGCAGTACGGCCAGCGGATACGCGCCATTCGCGCCGGAGATCTGCATGACGAGGAACAGCACGCCGATGGCCTTGCCCACATTGCCGAAGCTGGCCACGAGCGTGTAGGTGAAGAACGAGAACACCAGGCCGCTCACCCAGCCGGAAAGCATGAACAGCCACGGATGCACCGCCTGCACGTGCAGGAACAGCAGGCTGCCACCCAGAGAGAACGTGCTTTGCAGCAGCGAGATCACGCCGAACACGCCGTAATGGCCGAGGAACAACTGGTGCGGTTTCGGATCGCCGAGCTCCTGACGGGTCTTGCGCGAGACGGTGGTCTTGAGCGTCACCACCATGAGCAGCGAGCCCACCCACAGCGGTAGGAACGTGTAGAACGGCGCCATTTGCGAGCCGAAGTTCTTGACCGGGAACACCGCGTTGCGCTTCACCTTGACGGGGGCGGCCAGCGTGGCTGCCAGCGATTCCGTGTTGTTGGACAGCACGTCCTTGACGGTGCTCATGTCGCCGCTGTCCAGCGCGTCGGACAGCGTGCCGGTGAACGTGCCCAGCTTTGTGCCGGCCTTGGAAAGGCTATTCGCGGTGGAATCGAGCACTTTGTGGATGGCGGTCAGCTGCTTGTCCGCGTCGGCGGTGGTGGCGTTCAGGTCGCCGAGCGCGCCTTTCAGGCTGGTTGCGGCCGAGTTCAGCGAGGCGACCGTGTCATTCAGCGAGGATGCGATGCCGTCGAGCTGCGGCTTGAGCTGGGTCTCGTAATCGGTTTTGACGCCTTTGATGGACGATTGCGCCTGCTGGGTCAGCTTTTTGATTTCCGTCAGTTCCGTGGCGGTGTCGCTCACCTTGGTGTCGATGTTGGTGGCGCTGCCATTGAGCGCCGTGGCCAGATCGTTGAGCTGCGTGACGGTGGCGTCCACGTTGGTCTTGAGATGGTCGATGGCGGTTTTCACCACTGCCGGCAGCTTGTCGTTCTTGCCGAGTTCGTCGAGCGAATCGGAGATCTGCTGGTAGCTTTGCGCCTGCTTGGTGACGTTCGCCGCCTGGTTGCGCAGCGCGGTGGCGGTGTCGCCCGCCTGCGTGCCTGCCTTGTTGAACAGGTCGTCCACGCTGCCGGACATCGTCTTGAAGCTGTTGGCCGACTTGCCGAGCGCGGTGCCAAGGGCCGTGGTGCTGGTCTTCACCGCACCGGTCAGGTCGTCCACGCTGCCGCCGGCCTGCTTGAGCGTCGAGCCGGCGCCCTTCGCGCTGCCGTCCACCTGCGCGACCAGGCTGGCCGAGCTGGACAGCAGATTCTGCGCGCTTTGGGTCAACGAGCCGAACGATTTGAGCATGTCCGCGCTTTCGGTGAGCGTGCCCGAGAACTCCTTGACGTTGCCGGTGAATTGCGTGAGCTGGCTCTTCGCCGCCGGCTTATCCATCTGGCTGGCCAGCTGCGAGGCGATTTCCAACGCGGTGCCGGTGAGCGTTTCGGAGAACATCTCGTTGATCTGCGCGCTCACCGTGTCCGCACCCTGTCCGGTGATCTTCGGCGCCAGCGCGTTCTTCTTCTCGTTGTTGTAGTAGGTGAGTTCGGCATGGTCGCCATCGGAGGTGAAGAACGTCATCATACGGGTGCTGAAGTTCTTCGGAATCACCACGGCCGCGTAGTATTTGCCGGATTTGGTGCCGTCGATGGCCTCCTTTTCGGTGGTGAAGGTCCAGTCGAGCTGGCTGTTGGAACGCAGCGTGTTGACCACTTCGTCGCCGATGTTGATCTTCACGGGGATGAGGTCGGACTTGTAACCCCTGTCGGTGTTGGCCACGGCGAATTTCAGATCGCCGGTGTTGGCGAACGGGTCCCAGCTGGCGGCCACGTTGAACCAAGTGAAGATGCCGGGAATCACCACCAGGCCGATGACGATGATGACGGAGACGACGTTGCTGGTGATGCGTCGGATGTCGCCGACGAACAGTTTCCAGATGTTTTTCATGCGTTGCTCCTTCCTGCGTTGTTGGCGATGTCTTCGGTGGTTTCGTTGGTTCGTGCAGCTCCGGCACCGGTTCCGGACGTGGTTCCAGCGGTTTCGGACGCGTTCATCTTCCGGACGAGCATGGCGATGCCGTCGCCGTCGTCAGGGTTCGTGACCGTCACATTCGCCGTCGTTTCCCTGGAGATGGCTGGCTTGCGATCGTCTTTTCCGGAACGTCGCTGCGTCTTGCGTAATAGCCGGTCCCGTCGCGCCTGTTGCGCGCGCTTTCTGCGGCGGATGCGAGCGGCCTGACGCTCCATCAGCATGGATTGGATGGATTCGTCGCTCAGGCTGCCAAGCTCCACCTGACGGTTCAGGCTGTCCTTCATGTACTCGATGACCATGAGGAAGCCCATGATGAGCAGGATCCAGACAAGCCAGGTGGCCAGGACGGTCACCTTCTCGCTGTTGGTGAACGAGAACACGGCCGCCAGAATGACCGGCACGATGAAGCCGATGACCAGTGCGCCACGCTTGAGCTTCGGATACAGTTCGGTGAATCGGCTTGCCCGTTCCTCGATGGCCTCGCGGTAGCCGCCCTTGTCGGCGAGCACCTGGATGGCTTGGGACACGTTGTATCCACGCTCCGGAAGCTCGACCTCCTCGCCGATGATCATGTCGCTTTCCTCGATCTCGCGGGCGAACAGGCGGTTGAGATTGGCAAGTAGCGGACGAATCACCAATCCGATGAAGAAGGCGACGGCGGCGAATAGCAGCAATGTGCCGATTGCCTTGAACCAGTGTCCGTCGTAGAAGCCGGCGATGGTCTCGCGGAACGCGTCGATCGAATAGCTGAACGGCACGAACGGGTAGACCGCGCGGAAGAACTTCGGCATCATTTCGATTGGGTACAGGCCGGACGCGCCTGGAATCTGCACGATGACCAGCGCCACGCACAGGCCCTTGCCGATGTGCATGAACGTGGTGGACAGCGCGTACGTGATGCTGAGGTATACCAGCGACGTGATCACACCGGTGAGTATGAACAGCGGCGTGCTTTCCGTCTGTACGCCCAGCATCAGGTCGCCGACGGTGCACAGCGCACCCTGGATGGCGCCCATGGTGCCGAGCAGCAGGTAGCGCGACAGGTACTTTTCAGTGGGGGTCGGGTCGAGGTCCTCGAGCTCCTCGTCGTCCACCTCCACTTTGAAGATCACCACGAAGGCGAACGCGCCCACCCACAGCGCCAGATTGGTCATCAGAGGAGCCATGCCGGAACCGTAGGAGTTGATCGGGTACACGTTCTTCGTGCTGATCACCGTGGGGGATTCCATGAACGAGGCGATTTTGTCCGTGTCGAGCGAGCTATCGCCGGTCAGGGTCTTGAGCAGGTCCGCTGTGGTCAGGGCCTTCAGGTCGGTGCTGACGGTGGTAAGCTTCGTCTCCACCTTCGCCAGCTGCCGGTCGGTCTGCTCGAGCGTGGAGCGGGTGTCCGACGCCAGCTTGTCGAGCTGGTCAAGCACGAGGCCGGTCTGGCTGACCAGTCCGGTCTGGTTCGTCACCGTGCCGGACAGTGTTCCGGTGGTGCCGGCCAGTGAGCTCAGGCCGGAGTTGAGCTGCGGCAGCGCTCCGGAATTGATGGTGTTCCGTGCGGCGTCCACGCTTTTTAGCGTGGTCTGCGTGCTGTTGTTGAAATCGGTGGAGAGTCCGGTCACGCTACCGGCTGTGGCCTGCGTGTCCGCGCTCAGGGTCTTGAGGTCGGTGAGCGTTCCGGCGGCGGCGTTGTTGGTGTCCTCCAGCTTGCTGATGATCTGCTGGTATTGCGCGTTGTCGCTGGCCGATTTGAGCTTGTCGATGAGTTTCGCGTTGCTGTCGGTGACGCTTTGCATGCCGGTGACCGCCTGCTGCGCGGAGCCGCTTGCCGCAGCTACCACGGAAGAAATCTGGTTGATGCTGGCGGTCGATTGGGTCGCGGCTTGGGAGACGAGTCCGGAGCCGGTCTCCAGCGCGCTGCCGGCGGCGGAGGAGAAGGTGTTGAGGCGGTTCTGCGCGATGCCGATCGCGTTGGACGTGTCGGCAAGGCCCTTGCCGGCGCTTGCCGCGGCCAGCTGCACGTCGTTCATGGCGCTGCGCGCGGCGTTGGTCTGCTGCGGCACGTTGGCGAGCTGCTTGTCGAGATCCGCGATGACGGAACGGATCGAGCCCACGTTGCGATTGGTTTTGTCGAGTTCGCTGATGGCGTCGCCGGCGATGGAATGGACTTCGCCGCTGGCCGCGCCGTTGGCCGCGTTGATGGCTTTGACGAGCGTTTCGCTGACGGTGGATACGAAAGTGTTGTTGACGGTGCGGTCGACCGTGGTGGCACCTTGGTCGGTGATTTTCGGCGAGATCGGGCTCGCCTTCTCGTTGACGTAGTATTCGAGCGTGGGCCGGTTCTTGCTATCGGTCACGACGTTGGCAAGGTCCTCGCTGAAATCGGATGGAATGACGATCGCCGCGTAGCAATCGCCCGACTGCACGGCCTCCATCGCCTTGGACCTGCTCATGAACTCCCAGCCGAGCTGGTCGTTGCTTTTGAGCGTGCTTTCGATCTGGTCGCCAAGATTGACTTTACCGAGCAGCGCATTGTCGGTGCCTTCGTCCGTATTGGCCACGGCCACCTTGATGCCGTTGGTGTTGCCGTACGGGTCCCAGAATCCGTAGATGTTGAACCATGCGTATAGCGGCGGGATGAAGATCAGACCGATCATGATCACCCATGCCGCCGGCACGGTGAGCAGACGTTTGAAGTCACGACGCAGGATCTGCAGTACGTTGCGCATTGTCTCTCCGGTTTGGCGATTGATTCCTCTCATAGCGATACGGGGAACGTAGCGCTACGCGATTCGTATCGTATAACGCGCTCTGGGACAAAGCTGCCCCATCTTCGCTGAGCGCGTCGACGTTATGTGCCCAAGGTGGAAAACAGGTGAAAGCGAGCGTAACCACCGCGAAATCGCATTCAGAAAACTCCCAAAAACCATCCAGAAACCTTCCGGACGTCATCCAGTTCCATCGCAACAACAAGATGCTTAATACAACTAACGACGTCGCATAACCACACATCCGCCTTCAAAGGAAAGGAACGATCATGGCTTATGCAACCCATCAACGTGCCAATCGCAGAACGCAGCCGATTGGCAAAGCCATCGCCATCGCGGCGGCCGTATCGCTGGTCTCAGGCTTCGGAGCGGGCATGGGCGTGACGGCACTGCTCAAAGCGAGCCCCGGATCGCAGCAAAGCATCTCGGCCACGCTCAACAAAACCGGCGGAGCCAACACCATGAGCTACGACTACACAGGCACCTACTCCGGCGCGCTCACCGCCGACGGCAAAAAGGTCACGTCGGACGGTGAAACCACCACGGCCACCGAAACGGACCAGAACGCGGCGCTCGCGCAAAACGGTGGCACACTCACCATCACGAACGGCAAATTCGTCAAATCGGGAGACAGCGGCAACGCCGACAACTGCAATTTCTACGGCACCAACTCGGTGCTGCTGGCGGTGGGGAAGCAATCGAAAGCCGTCATATCAGGCTCCTCCATCAGCGCCGAAAGCGCCGGATCGAACGGCATCTTCGCCACTGATTCGGCCACGGTGTTGGCCAATGACGTGGACATCGCCACCTCCGCGGCCAACTCGCGCGGGCTCGACGCCACTTATGGAGGGTCGATCATCGCCGACGGCATGACCATTAATACGAAAGGCGACCACAGCGCATCCCTGGCCACCGACCGCGGCGGCGGAACCGTATCCGTCACCGGATCCACGCTCTCCACCGCCGGCAGCGGCTCGCCGCTGCTGTACTCCACGGGAGATATCGAGGTGTCAGGCGTTACCGGCACGGCGAGCGGATCGCAGATCGCGGGCATGGAAGGCCTCAATACCATCCTCATCAACAAGTCGACGCTGGAAAGTACCAACACCGGTACCTCCGGCTCCGACCCCGTGGCCAACGGCGTGATTATCTACCAGTCCACCTCCGGCGACGCGGACACCGCCACCGGCGAGCACGCCACATTCCAGGCGAAGGATTCCACGTTGAAATCCGCCATCGAATCCGGTTCGATGTTCTACTTCACCAACACCACCGCCGACGTGGTGCTGCAGAACACGGAACTTGACTTCGACTCCTCGGCCGCGAACCTCATCCTCGCAGCCGGCAACGATTCGAACAATTGGGGGTCGGCCGGCTCGAACGGCGCCACGGTGACCTTCACCGGGCGCTCGCAGGATCTGTCCGGCAAGGTGAGCGCCGACACCATTTCGACGGTGACGTTCAATCTGCTGGAAGGCTCCTCATGGACGGGTTCGGCGGAAATCACCCAGAATTCGTCGGCTTCCGGCTCGTCGTCGGCTTCCGAAGCGCCGATCAGCGTGAACGTGGACGGCACCTCCACATGGGTGGTCACGGCCGATACCACCATCTCCGCGCTGAACGTGGCCTCCGGCGGCAAAGTGGTTGATTCCTCCGGCCGCACAGTGACCATCAAGGCAGACGGCAAGACCGTGGTTTCGGGCGACAGCGACCTCACGGTGACCGTCACCGGCTCGTACGGCACCTCGGTCTCCGCCGACTCCGACACGAAACTGAGTTCGGACGTGGCCGACCGCGCCGCATTCGACAAGCAGTTCGGAACCGATACCGCGTGGTCGTTCTGACGATTGCTTGACGATCGCTGGAGCGGTTCGGGGTGTGTCCATCCGTCCATGCTCGTCGGCTGGTCTCGTTCACAGCAATCCGCAATCCATCACCATTCGCAATTCGCAACTATTCACAACAATCCAAACAATCCATAACGATTCAAACAATTCACTGCAAGGAAGTGCATCATGACTGACTTCGATTTCAATACCTCAGCCCCGTCCAACAATGCCGTTCCGTCCAACGGCACTGCTCCCGACGATACCCGATCCGGCAATGTCGGCTACGGTGGCACCAGCTATGGCAGCGCGATACCCGACGGGAATCCCGGCAACTACCGGACGCCGAATCCGCAATCCGAGACGGAAATCTTCGAAAACCCGGCCGCGGCGGCAACACCATCGCCGAAACTCGGTGGCAAGACCATCGCCATCATCGCGGGTCTCAGCTTGGTATGTGGCCTGATAGGCGGTGTTGGCGGAGCTTTCGCAATGAACGCGATTTCCGGTTCGGGCCAGCAGCAGACGAGCCAGCAGGGCCCTGGCGGCCAGTCCAATGGTCAATCCAATGGTCAGATGGGCGGACCCGGCGGACAGTCCGGCTCCGGCAGTGGCCAGTCCAATGGTCAGATGGGTGAGCCGCCGAGCGGGCAGCCTGGCCAAGATGGTTCCGATTCCGGTCAGAGCGGCCAGGGCGGTTCCGGCCAGTCAGGCCAGTCTGGTTCTGGTCAATCCGGCCAGCAGTCCGGCTCCGGTTCCAGCTCCTCCGGTTCCAGCAATTCCAGCAGCTACCTGGATTCCGAGGATTCCGGCAGCATCGCCAGCTGAATGAGGCTCGTGCAGGGTGTCTCTGCAACTCTGATGTCTTAGACCCCAGTATTCAACCCCCGTACATGTAGCGTCTTCGGGAAATGTGGCGTTTTCCGCGGCAACTTCATGTACGGGGTATTCTTGTCGGTGGCCGCAAGACACGCTTTTCATGATGGTTCCCGAATCGTCGATGGCGGGGTCGGGATCGGCGGCCAAGGAATCCTCCGAGGTCGGCTCCAATCCTCAGTGCGCTGGCCAATCGCCATACCCCTATCTTCTTTCCCCACAGCGATTATTGCCGCCGTTTGATAGCGTTGACCGCGGGAAGGAGCGGCACATGAGCGAAACCGCGCAATCCGAAGCAC
>NZ_JBNMKH010000069.1:0-9478 GCF_050874245.1 Bifidobacterium sp.
ATCGTCATGGACACGCTCGTCGACGAATTCGACCCGATCCGCTCGCTCGACGCGTTCGGCATGCATGTGATCGAAGACAATCCCGGCGTCAAGGAGGCGTTGAGCGCCCGCGAGCATTCGATCGCCATCCAGCTCAACACCATGCATGACGACGGTTCCGACGATAAGGACGTCAGGCAGGATGGAAACGGCGGTCAGACGCCGGCCGAGGACAAGACGTCCGCCGCACGTCCGCAGGAAACACGGTCCGACAAGCCGGCTGAGGAGCCGACCGAGGAATCGACTGGCCAAGCGACGGGCGATGCCGACAACACCTGGCCGTACGGCTCGGGTGAACGCAAGACATCGAAGGACGCTTGGTGGCGCACGCTCGGCCGTGGCCGCAAGCGCGATATGGAAGGCAAGTGATGAGCGCCGAAGATCTCGACAATTACGAAACCGACGCCGAACTGGCGCTGTACAAGGAATACCGTGACGTCATCAAGCTGTTCACCTACGTCGTGGAGACCGAGCGTCGTTTCTATCTGGCCAACAAGGTCGATTTCAATGTGCGTTCCGCCGGACAGGACGTCTACTTCGACGTTCGTCTGACCGACGCATGGGTGTGGGACGTGTATCGTTCCAGCCGTTTCGTCAAGAACGTGCGCATCGTCACGTTCAAGGACGTGAACGTCGAGGAGGTCCAGAAAACCGATATCGACATCCCCGAAAGCATGTGACATTTACGGGAAACCGGCCTTCGCAGGTTCGTCGAGTGGCTGGTTTCCCCTATTTATGACGGTTCCATCGATTTTCAATTGACGATTTTATGGCGATTCCCGCCAGACATGGCGCTGATTTTGTGTGCATATGCACAGTCGCGCTGTGCGTTTCCCTACCTTCGGGTAAACTATTTTCGATTTTGTTTTAAGGAGACTTCAAAGTGACGCAAAAGCAATCCGTGGTGATTATCGGCGGTGGCCCTGCTGGCCTGACCGCCGCGTGGGAGCTCGTCAAGGACGGTGGCTCCGACAAGTACGACGTGACCGTGCTGGAGGCTACCCGCGAATTCGGCGGCATTTCCCGCACCGTCAAGCATGACGGCAATCGCATGGACATCGGCGGCCATCGCTTCTTCTCCAAGGACGACCGCATCATGGACTGGTGGAAGGAAGTCCTGCCGCTGCAGGGCGCTCCCAGCTATGACGACAAGAAGCTCCACCGCGAGCATGATATGGAGCCGGGCGGCCCGGATCCCGAGGTCGAGGACAAGGTGATGCTCAAGCGCCACCGCGTGTCCCGCATCTACTGGAACCGTCATTTCCTTGACTATCCGATCTCGCTGAGCGCCAACACGTTGAAGGCCATGGGCTTCAAGCTGACCATGGTCGCCGGTTTCAGCTACCTGAAGTCCATGATCCACAAGCTGCCGGAAACCAATCTGGAGAACTTCTACATCAACCGTTTCGGCCGTAAGCTCTACTCCATGTTCTTCGAGGGCTACACCGAGAAGCTGTGGGGCCGCCATCCGTCCGAGATCTCCGCCGACTGGGGCGCGCAGCGCGTCAAGGGCCTGAGCATCATGGGCGTGCTGAAGAACGCCTTCCAGAAGCTGCTGCCGAAGAAGCGCGACAATTCCGAGGTGGAGACCTCCCTGATCGAGGAATTCTGGTATCCGAAGCTCGGCCCGGGCCAGCTGTGGGAGACCGTCGAGTCCAACTGCGAGGCCGCCGGCGTGAAGGTCATCACCGACGCCAACGTGGTGGAGATCCGCCAGAAGGACGGCAAGATCGCCTCCGTCGTGTATGAGGATTCCGAAGGCAACCGCACCGAAATGGCCGCGGACGACTTCATCTCCTCCATGCCGGTCAAGGATCTCATCAACGCCGTGGACGCGTCCGACAAGCCGGCGCCGAAGGATATGACCGAAATCGCCAATGGTCTGCCGTACCGCGACTTCGTCACCGTCGGCCTGCTCGTCAAGCACCTGCGTCTGACCAACACCACCGACATCCCGACCCTCGGCAACCCGCCGATCGTGCCGGACTGCTGGATCTACGTGCAGGATCCGGGCTACAAGGTCGGCCGTCTGCAGATCTTCAACAACTGGAGCCCGTACCTGGTCAAGGACGTCGACAACACCGTGTGGATCGGCCTCGAATACTTCTGCGAGGAAGGCGACGCCTTCTGGAACATGACCGACGAGGAGGCCACCAAGTTCGCCATCCAGGAGCTCACCCGCATGCAGGTCATCAACGGCCCGCAGGACGTGCTCGACTCCCATCGCGAACGCGTCAAGAAGGCCTACCCCGCCTACTTCGACACCTACGACCGCATGCCCGAACTCGTCGACTACCTCGACTCCTTCGGCAACCTCTACTGCGTCGGCCGCAACGGCCAGCACCGCTACAACAACATGGACCACTCCATGGCCACGGCCATCGAAGCCGTCAAGAACATCAAGAGCGGTGAGACGTCGAAGAAGAACGTGTGGTCGGTGAACACCGATAAGTCCTACCACGAGGAGAAGTAGCGATTCCCTCATCCTCGAAATTGTCTCTTTGAAAGGAAACTTTTTTAAAGGGAGCTTCAAAGGGATTTGAAGGACGTGAGAAACGTGGGCCCGCCGGCGTGATACGCTGGCGGGCCCACGTTTTTTCATGCCGGATACGCGGCGCGCGAACCGTCCGGGGTGGTGCGATGCCTGGTTTGCGTTGGTCTGGGCGGCGTTGTATGGTTATGGCAGTTCGCAACCGTGAGATTTCGCGGTGAACTTTCGTTCAACGGATTTTTCCGTAATTCTTTTTTACAGCTGTCGCGGGCGCATGCCTGTGGAAGCCAAGGAAAGGCAACTACCAGTGGCAACAAGCCCTAATCTCGATGATATGAAACTGCCCGAGCTCAAGGAGCTCGCCAAGCAGATGGGACTTCGCGGTATCTCTACCATGCGCAAGACCGAATTGATCGCAACGATCCAGGCCGCCCGTTCCGGTGGACAGGCGCCGGCCGGAGTCACCGTGCGCGCTCCGAAGCCCGTCTCCACCGTAGACGCTGATGTCAACACGGCGAAGAAAGACGATAAGAACGGCGCCGCCGACGATGCGAAGCAGAATCGTCCCGTCCGCGCCAAGAAGTCCAAGTCTGCGGAATCCGTCCACGTTGCGGAATCCGCGAACGCCGCGGTCGCCAAGGATGCCGCGAATGCCGCGGCCGCCGTGGATACGCTGGAATCGCGCGAGGAGACGCCGAGGCGCCATCGTCATCGCGATGCCGAGGCCGGTGCCGACCTGCTCGCCGAGCTTGGCCTGGACGAACCGTCGCCGAAGCGTGAAGACCGCCGTCGCCGCCGCGACGACAATCGCAAGGATGACTTCGAACCGCGTCGCCGTCGCCGCACATCGGACGAGCCGAAGGATGAGGACGTCGTGCGCGACCTCGACGACATCCTCGCCACGCTGCCCGCGCAGAACTCCTCCGAGGAGAGCGGCCGTCGTGATGACGCGGAGGAAGGCGAGTTCACGCGCCACACCCGTGGCCGCAACGACCGTCGTGGCCGTCGTATGCGTGGCCGCGACCGCGACTACGACGAACGCGACGACCGTCGCGACAGGGGCGATCGCAACGATCGCATGGAACGCGGCAATGACCGTAACGATCGTATGGACCGCAATGCCGACCGTTCCGCGGATCGCAACGACCGTAATGATCGCAACGACCGCAACGAATCGAAGGAAGACCTCGTGCCGGTCGCGGGCATCGTCGACGTGCTCGATTCCTACGCCTTCGTGCGCACGTCCGGCTATCTGCCGGGACCGAACGACGTGTACGTCTCCATGGGACAGATCAAGAAGTACGGTCTGCGCAAGGGCGACGCCGTGCACGGCTCCATCCGCGCTCCGCGAGAGGGTGACCGCCGCAACCAGCGCCAGAAGTTCGTGCCGCTGCAGTCCATCGACTCCATCAACGGCATGAGCGTCGAGGAGGCGCAGCATCGTCCGCAGTTCAACAAGCTCACCCCGCTGTATCCGCAGGAGCGTCTGAAGCAGGAGACCACGCCGAACAAGCTCACCGGCCGTCTCATCGACATCGTCGCGCCGATCGGCAAGGGTCAGCGTGGTCTGATCGTGTCCCCGCCGAAGGCCGGCAAGACCATCACCCTGCAGAACATCGCCAACGCGATCGCGACCAACAATCCGGAAGTGCACCTCATGGTCGTCCTCGTGGACGAACGTCCGGAAGAGGTCACCGACATGGAGCGTACGGTGCAGGGCGAGGTCATCTCCTCCACCTTCGACCGTCCGGCCTCCGACCACACCACCGTGGCTGAACTGGCCATCGAACGCGCGAAGCGTCTGGTGGAGCTCGGCCAGGACGTGGTGGTGCTGCTCGATTCCATGACCCGTCTGGCCCGCGCCTACAACATCGCGGCCCCGGCCTCCGGACGCATCCTGTCCGGCGGTGTGGACGCGCAGGCGCTGTACCCGCCGAAGAAGTTCTTCGGCGCGGCCCGCAACATCGAGAACGGCGGTTCCCTGACCATCATCTCCTCCGCGCTGGTGGAGACCGGCTCCAAGATGGACGAGGTGATCTTCGAGGAGTTCAAGGGCACCGGCAACATGGAGCTGCGTCTGAGCCGCGAACTCGCCGACAAGCGTCTGTTCCCCGCCATCGACGTGAACGCCTCCGGCACCCGCCGCGAGGAGCTCATCACCGATCCGCAGGAACTGCCGATCATCTACCGTCTGCGTCGCCTTCTGGGCGGCCTCGAGCCGGAGCAGGCCTACCAGACGCTCGTGCCGCGTCTGAAGAAGACCGCGACCAATCGCGATTTCATGGCGTCGCTCATCCAGCAGAGCGGCAACGCCACCAACGGCAACTGAGGTTTCCTGAATCGTCGGAATCCGATTTTTCGGAATCGATTTCCTTGATTCCAAGGGGTCATGCGACTTTGATCATCGCATGGCCCCTTTTCCATACCATCCCGTTCCACACGCCCATGACCATTTTCTGGACATTTTTATGGACAATGAAATCGCAAAAAAGAAGATAAAAATACGAAAAAAACGAAGCGATGAAATAAATAATTTCTATTTTGATGGGGGTATTTGCAAAATTTAACAAAACGCGTATGGGTGGGTGTTTCTCCGAAGGTAAAATGCCTGTCGTTCCGCGCCGTTATGTGCGTGGTGGTGGGTATGGTGGGAGGGACAGTAACTTGGAACCGCAGTGGGGACGGCCGCTATGGCTGTGTGGCGACTTGTTGAAAAAAGGGGGTATGGATGGCCAATAATGATCATGGCATGGATGATGCACGTTCTATCGCAAGTCAGCTCGATGACACCGATGGTGTGATCCTCGACATTCTCGAGAACAACGGACGCGCCACACTGTCCCATCTTTCCGAAGCGACCGGTCTGTCCGTATCCGCGGTGCAATCGCGTGTGCAGAAGCTTGAGCGCCGTGGCGTGATTCGCGGATACAAGGCGATTATCGACGACGAGCGCCGCGGCCTCACGGTGAACGCCTACATCGCGGTCACGCCGACCGATTATTCGCGGGAAGCCGACATCCCCGACAAACTCAAGGACATCAACGGCATCATGTCCTGCGATTCCGTCGCCGGTTCGCCCAGCTTCATGCTGACCGTCCGCACCGAATCGCCCGCAAAACTTGAGGAGCTGCTGAACCTCATCCACCGCACGGTGCCGGTCAGCACCGAAACCACCATCGTGCTGAAGCGCTACTTCTCGATGTGATCCACGCGATGTGATTCGCACGCTGCGATTCGAGTGATGCGCGCGATATGCATCCACGGGATATGTGACCCGAAAGATGATCCTACGAAATCCGTAGAGGTAGCCTTCGCGGTAGTCTGGAGACCATGAGCGACAGCGAACACGACTGGCCTCGGCCAGAAGAAGAAACCGAATCCGAAACCGTCATCGACGCGCGGACCGCGCGGAACAATCCCGAAGTGGCCGATGCGGTGGCCAAAATCGCCGCGTTGCGTCAATCCATCGACAATGTCGACACGGCCATCGTCTCGCTGCTGGCCGAACGGTTCAAATACACGTCCCAAGTCGGTGTGCTGAAAGCCCGCGCGGGCTTCGCCCCGGCCGACTACCAGCGCGAAAACTCCCAGATCGAACGGCTGCACCGTATCGCCGTCGAAGCCGGACTGGACCCGGACATCGCCGAAATGTACCGTGAATTCGTGGTGACCGAGGCCAAGCGACGCCACAAGCGCATCGCCGAGGCCGGAGGAGACCCGGGCGTCCTCGACGTGTTCGCCTGATTCAAGCGGGTTTAGTTTTATCTGCTTATTCCTTTTTTGCCCGTTTCGCGGCGATGCCGGCATGCGCGCGTCGACGACGGGCAGACCGGGCATTACATTGAATGCTTTGGAAATGCTACTTCGATTGCGATTGTGAGGGACGGTATGCGTCACGCACCCACGATTCGTCCGCAGGCAGACCGCCGTCCATTCGCGGCGGCGGTTGCGGTCGCCGTCATCGCCGCCGTTCCGGTCGCGGCCGTCGATGTGACCGACGTGGCCGCCGCGGCCCATCAAAACGACCAATACGCGGCTGAAGCGGCACGAAACGACGTGATGAGCGCCTACACGTCCATCGACAGGCCCGGCCGGCTGTTCCTGACGCAAGGCGGCTCCTCCGCATCGCATGAATCGCAACGCGTGCCCAAAGGCGCCGTCCCGTCGCCATGGAAGGTGTCCGTCACCTTCAGCCTTGACGGACCGGACGTGAGCGCGGCCGACGTTTCCGGCGCTTCCGGCATGGTCGGCATACGAATCGACCTGCATTCCGTGGATACGGCCAAAACCGCCGGACTGACGCCGGTGGTCGCATTCACCATCCCCAGTCGAGTCGGCGACGATGTGACCGCAGATGACGGCGTGGTCGTTTCCGCGGGCAATACGTCGACGCTGGTCGCGACCGCCGGAAAACCCGGCGAGGACCTGACCTTCAGCACCTACGTGACGGCGAAACGCTTCTCCATGAGCTCGCTGGCCATCGCCGCGGTGGACGGCGACGCCGACCAATCGCTATCCGACCTCACCAAGCGCGCATCCACGCTGGTGGACGGGCTGACCAATGTCGGCTCGCAGCGCAATCGCAAGCTCATCGCCCAACTGGAAAAACTCCGTGACAACGAGAAGGCGCTGGCGGAACAGACCATCGCGGAACGCTCCAAAGAACACGATCAGGCGTTCGACAGCTACATCAACGCGTATGTCGGCTCCTACACCACGCACCTGTCCGGCTCCATCGGCAGTTCGACGCAGCTTCCCGCCATTCTCGGCACCGCCTCCGAACTGAACGGCGACACCCCCGTTGCCAAGGCCGTGGCGGAACTGGCCAACGCCGTCAACGACGTGAGCGCCGCGTACCGCCATGTCGGCGCGGCCGATGCGGTCGATGAGGTGATTCGCACCATAGAGCAACGCGGCACGTCCGGACTGGTGAGCGAGCTTACCAAACGTGTCGGCGAGGAAGGGCAGCGCGGTTCCAAGGACTACAGTTCCGGCCAATCGCAGCTTTCCGCAGCGATGATCCCGTATTCCATGGATTTCACCGACTCATACACGGCCCGGCTTAAGGAATTGGGAGCGACCTCCGGCAACGCGTCCGAATACGAGAACCAGGCGATCGCCGATGTGCGAGCCGGTATGAAAGGCAACGCGAAGCTCAAATCCGCGTACGACAAGGTTTCCGCCGCGATGACCACGTTGTCGGACGCCAGCGAGCATACCGGTCAGGCCAGCGCGTTCCATCAGATCGTCGTGAGGTTCGCCGACCAATTGGATTCGGATGATGAAGCCTCCGATACGGAGACTGCCGACGGCTCGTCCGTGCTGGATTCGATGCGTTCCGCTTCGGCCGGCCAGTCGTTGTGTGCGAAGGCCGAGAAGGTGCGTGCCAAGGCCCAGCGCAAGGCGGAGCGGGCGCAGGCCAAGAACACTTCGGACACGCTGACCAGCTTGGTCAACGACAAGAACGCCATCAGCATGGATGACGTGATGAGCTATGCGGGTGGATTGCGACCGTCATTCGGCGCGGCCGCGGACACCACGTCGAAGAACGTGGCGAAAGTCGGGGGAGTGGACTCCTCGAAGAAGGACGATTCCGCCGCTTCCCAGAAGAATTCAACATCGCTTGCCGTCTCGCTGCCGATCTCCGGCTACGGATTGGCGAAGACCGGCTTCACGCCGGATAGTGGCGATCTGGTAGATGAGACGGTCGATTTGGCGGCGGCCGCGGAGATTCTGGACGATGCGATGCAGGCCGGACTGTCCGTCGCTCCCGGCAAGACCTCCGACGGCCCGCAGTACCTGCTGTCGGTTCCGGTGCTGTAAAGACTGCGTTGTAAAGGCCTGTTCCTGATTCGTTAGGGAGATGGACCTACATACGACAAAAGCCTCCTTTGCGATGCTGCGATGCAGCGATGCAAAGGAGGCTTTTGTCATTAGCTGGCAGCCCCCCGTGAGGACTGCCAGCCGCTATGATCTCAAGATCACTTCTTCGGCTTCTTGGCCGGTGGTTCGCCCAGTTCGCTTTCGGCGACCGTCACGTCGGCGGCCTCGTCCTCGCCTTCGGCGGCGGCCGGAGCGGCGAACGCGATCGGACCGGTCACACGACCGGCTTCGGCGATATCGCCCAGCGCGGTTTCGACGGCCGCACGGACCTCGTCGGTGACGGCCAGCGTCACGGACAGAATCGGCGTCTTCATCGAAACCTTGGCCTTCGACTTGATACCACGCAGCGCGGCCAGAGCCTCGCCGGCATACGTCAGCAGGTCCGCGGAGGCGTCACCGGCGGCGGCCGCATACGTCTCGGCCTTCGGCCATGCAGCACGGTGCACGGAGCCTTCGCCCGCATGCATCCAGCTCCACACCTCTTCGGTGGCGTACGGCAGATACGGAGCCAGCAGACGCGCGAACGCGTCCAGACCCAAGCCCAGCGTGGTGCGTGCGGACTTCACCGCGGCCTCGCTTGGCACGTTGCCGGTCGAATCAGCGGTGCCGTAGGCGCGGTTCTTGACCAGCTCGATGTAATCGTCGCAGAACTGCCAGAAGTAGTTCTCGATGATCTCCAAAGCCTTGGAATGCTCGTAGTTGTTGAGGTTCTCGGTGGCTTCGCGCACCACGTCGGCCATCTTGGCCATTGCGGCGCGGTCCAGCGGCTCGGTCACGTCGGCCGGATTCCAAGTGGCGGTCGTAGGGGCTCCCACGTGGTGGTTCTCGTCCTCACGGCCGATGGCCAGGGCGAACTTGGTGGCGTTGAGCAGCTTGATGGCAAGACGACGGCCGATCTTCATCTGGCCTTCGTCGTACGTGGCGTCCAGGCCCAGACGGGCGGCGGCGGCCCAGTAACGCACCGCGTCGGCGCCGAACTGCTTGATCGGCTTGTCCGGCACGACCACGTTGCCCTTGGACTTCGACATCTTCTTGTGGTCCGGATCGAGGATCCAGCCCGACAGC
>NZ_JBNMKH010000070.1:0-9348 GCF_050874245.1 Bifidobacterium sp.
ATGTACAGCGCCGTGCCGACGGCCACCAGCAGATGTTTGCTGACCAGATCCGACAGATTGCCGGCGACCGGACGGCAGAACAGGGAGACAAAGCTCATCGCCCCCGCAATCACGCCCATCAGAGCACCGGTGGCGCCCATCGACTCCCCATAGCCGGCGATGATGGGGTTGACCACCATGTTGCTGGTCATGAAGAAGAACGTCGCCAGCATGACCAGTGCCACGTCACGGGTGATCAGTCGGTCCTTGCTCCGTTCCGCCGTTCCGCCGGATTCCGTTGGCGAGTTCTTCGGGGATACTGAGTTCATGCCGCCTGCCTTTCCCATAGGTGCCATCGGCTTGTTGAAGTTGCCGTATAGACGAACGCCACTGTAGTAGTGGGAACGCAAATCGGCCGTCCGCATATTGCGGACAGCCGATTTGCGGGCTTCGCCCATTGTCGTTGACTGGTTTTGTTGGAACGCCTACAGCGCCTTTGCGGCCTGTTCGACGAAATTCTCCATGCCATCGATCTCGACGACGTTGCTGAAACGCACGTCGGACGTCTCGAGACCGCGCAACGCCGCAGGTGCGGTGGTGCCGGTGGCCTCGGCGAGCACGTCCATGCACTCGAAGTCGGTGCCGGATGCGTCAAGACCCAAGGACTCGTTCACCACGCGCGGGAACTTGTATGGGCTTGCGGTGGCGAGCAGCACGCGCGGGGTCAGCGGATCGCGCGGCATCTGCTTCATGACGAAGTAGCCGCACGCGGTGTGCGGATCGATTACGTAATGGTTTTCGTTCCAGCAGTCGGCAATCATTTCTCGCACCTGATTCTCGTCGGCCCAACCGGTGCCGAAAATCGAACGGATCTTCTTCATCATCGGTTCGGGGACCTCGTAGGCGCCCCACTGGTTCAGATCGTTCATCAGCATGGAGATCAGACGGGTGTCCTTGTCGGACATGTAGTACAGCATACGTTCCAGATTCGAAGAGATGAGGATGTCCATTGATGGGCTGATGGTCTGGAAGAACGGACGCTGACGGTTGTATGTGCCGGACGTCAGGAAGTCGAACAGCACGTTGTTCTTGTCGGAGGCAACAACCAGATGCTTGACGGGCAGGCCGAGCAGCTTGGCGTAGTAGCCGGCGAGGATGTCGCCGAAGTTGCCGGTCGGCACCACGAATTCGACTTCGTCGCCCACGTTGATGACCTGCTGTTCGAGCAGTTGCGCATATGCGGAGAAGTAATACACGACCTGCGGCACCAGCCGTCCAACGTTGATGGAATTCGCAGACGAGAGCACCACATGGGAGTCCTTGGCCAGACGGGTGGCGAGCTCCTTGTCGCCGAAGATGCGCTTGACGGCGGACTGGGCGTCATCGAAATTGCCCTTCACTGCGCACACGTTCACATTGGAGCCGGCCTGCGTGGTCATCTGCAGCTCCTGCACCTGGCTCACCTTGCCTTCCGGATAGAAGACGGTGATGCCGGTGCCGGCGGCGTCCGCGAAGCCGGCGAGTGCGGCCTTGCCAGTGTCGCCGGAGGTGGCAGTGACGATCATGATCTTCTCATCCTTGTCACCGTCGGCCGGAGTGGTGCGCGCCATGAAACGGGGAAGAATCTGGAGGGCGACGTCCTTGAACGCGGAGGTCGGACCGTTGAACAGTTCCATCACATAATCGTCTCCAAGCGGCTTGACCGGAGTGATCCTCTCATCGGACCACTGGTCGCCGTATGCCTCGGCGATGCAGGCCTTGAGCTCCTCCTCGGAGTAGTCCGGCAGCAGCACGGACAGCACGTCGTATGCGATCTGCTGATAGGATTTGCCTGCCAGATCCGCGATGTCCACATGGGTTTCGCCCAGGGAATCGGTCACGAACAGGCCGCCATCGTCGGCGATGCCCTTGCGGATGGCCTGCTTGGAGGTAAGCGAATCGGTGGTGCTGCGTGTGCTGTGGAACGTGGTCACTTGATTTCCTTAGCAATAGAACGGACAGATTACGTCAAACGTGATTTCCAGTGTACCGGCACAGGCCGGAAGAAAACGCTCCGCGTCCGTGGAATGGGACGGCGGAATGCCGGCAATCGCTTCGACGGCGGTTTTCAGACGACGGTAACCAAAGACGCTCGGGGATCGACAATGTCCCTATCCCGACTTCCGTGCCGTATTTCCCGTATGTTTCGAAACGCGGTTTTCTCACTGCGATTCGTGTACGTACACTGCTTTATTAAACCGCGGTACAGCGGATCACCCCGAAGTCAAGGAGGGCTTCATGACTGCATCACCTCTTGCGCAAACCCCGAACGACAAGTTCAACGCGCCAATCGCCGAAGCGGATCCGGAAATAGCCGAAATCCTCGACGCCGAACTGTCCAGGCAGCAGAACGGCCTTGAAATGATCGCCTCCGAAAACTTCGTGCCACGCGCCGTTCTGCAAGCGCAGGGATCCGTGCTCACCAACAAATACGCCGAAGGCTATCCGGGACGCCGTTACTATGGCGGTTGCGAGCAGGTCGACAAAATCGAGACCATCGCCCGCGAACGCGCGAAAAGCCTGTTCGGCGCCGAATACGTCAACGTGCAGCCCCATTCCGGCGCGCAGGCCAACGCTGCCGTCTACCAGGCGCTCGTCAAGCCGGGTGACACGGTCCTCGGACTGGCCCTCGACCATGGCGGACATCTCACCCACGGTATGAAGATTAACTTCTCGGGACGCTTCTACCATGCGGAAGCCTACGGAGTCAATCCCGAGACCTTCCGCATCGACCCGGAAATCATCCGCCAGCGCGCGCTCGAAACCCATCCGGCGATGATCATCGGTGGATGGAGTGCCTATCCGCGCATCGAGGACTTCAAAGCCATGAAGGAGATCGCCGACGAGGTCGGCGCCAAATTCTGGGTGGACATGGCCCACTTCGCCGGTCTGGTTGCGGCCGGCCTGCACCCGAGCCCCGTGCCGTACGCCGATGTCGTGTCCTCCACGGCCCACAAGACCCTCGGCGGACCACGTTCCGGCTTCATCCTTGCTAAGCAGGAGTATGCCAAGAAGCTCAATTCCGCGGTGTTCCCCGGCCAGCAGGGCGGCCCGCTCATGCACGTCATCGCCGGCAAGGCCGTCGCCTTCAAGGTGGCGGCATCCCCGGAATTCAAGGACCGCATGCAGCGCACGCTCGACGGCGCCAAGATCCTCGCTGAACGTCTCATGGCCGACGACGTCAAGGACAATGGCATCAGTGTCCTGACCGGCGGCACCGACGTGCATCTGGTCATGGTCGACCTGCGCAACAGCGAGATGGACGGCAAGCAGGGCGAGGATCTGCTCGCGCAGTGCGGCATCACTATCAACCGCAATACCGTCCCGTTCGACCCACGCCCCGCGTCCGTGGCATCCGGTCTGCGCATCGGCACCAGCGCGCTCGCAACCCGCGGTTTCGGACCAAAGGAATACGAGGAGGTCGCCGACATCATCGGCACCGCGCTCGCCGCGGGCAAAGATGCCGACGTCGAAGCTCTGAAGGCGCGCGTCGACAAGCTCACTGAGGACTTCCCGCTGTATCCGGGCCTCGACCAGATCCACTGACCGCACTCGCTTCTCCATTCAACGCGATCGCGCCCCGTAATACGCAAGCGGACGACCCGAAATGGCCGCCAGTGCGCAGCGGGGCGCGATCGCGCGCTATTCTAGGAAACTATGACGAATCCACAACACCAGACCGACGCCATCAACGCCGACGCGCTCGAAGCGGTATGCGCCATGGGCGATGCGGCCCGCAATGCGCAATCACAGCTCGCACAAGCGAACACAGAAGCGAAAAACGAACTGCTCAACGCCATCGCCGACGCGCTCGACAGCCACGCCGACGCCATCGCCGGAGCCAACGCGCTCGACATGAGCCAGGCCTTCGACGACGGCATGGACGCCGGAAAACTTGATAGGCTCAAATTCGATGTGCCCCGAATCGCAGCAGCCGCACAAGGTGTGCGGCACGTGGCCTCCCTGCCCGACCCGGTAGGCGAGATCGTACGCGGATACCACCTCGAAAACGGCCTGCGATTGCAACAGGTACGCGTTCCCATCGGCGTACTCGGCATGATCTACGAGGCACGTCCCAACGTCACCGTCGACGTGGCCTCCCTGTGCATCAAATCCGGCAATGCGGTCCTCCTCAGGGGCGGTCACGCCGCCGAACGCACCAACGCGGCGACGCTCTCCGTCATCGGCGACGTGCTCGCCGAACACGGATACGACCAAGCCATGATCGCATCCGTCGACCGATACGGGCGCGACGGAGCCACAGCCATGATGGAAGCACGTGGACACATCGACGTGCTCATCCCACGCGGGGGAGCGGGACTCATCCAAGCCGTCGTACGCAACTCCAAAGTGCCCGTCATCGAAACCGGAGCCGGCAACGTGCACATCTATGTCGACCGGTCCGGCGACCTCGACAAGGCCATCCCGATCCTTATCAACGCCAAAACCCAACGTGTCGGCGTATGCAACGCCGCCGAAAAACTCCTCGTGCATCAGGACGTCGCCGAAACCTTCCTGCCAAAAGCCGCCGCGGCGCTCGCCGAAGCCGGCGTCGAAATGCATGCCGACGAACGCGCGTACGGCATCATCGAACAATCCGGAGTGAAGGACGCACATCTCACACATGCCACCGACGAGGATTGGGACACTGAATATCTGGCGCTCGAAATAGGCGTCAAAGTGGTCGACTCGCTTGACGAGGCCATCGCGCACATCAACCGTCATTCCACAGGACACACCGAATCCATCATTGCCGAAGACTACTCGGCCATCGAGGAATTCACCTCACGCATCGATTCGGCGGTGGTGATGGTCAACGCCTCCACGCGATTCACGGACGGCGGTGTTTTCGGCTTCGGAGCGGAGCTTGGCATCTCCACGCAGAAGATGCACGCGCGTGGTCCGATGGGACTTCGTGAGATGACCACGACCAAATGGATTGGCTACGGAACGGGACAGGTGAGGGCATGAGCGACGAAACCAAGCAGAAAACCGTGCGGAACAACAAGAATCCTTGGAACGCGGACCTGAACGATCCAATGCTCGGATTGCGACTGGCCTCCGAACGATTGAGCATCGTCCGCTACGTATTCCTCGTACAGGTCGAGGACGGCATCGCCTCCGCCGACGAGCGCGCTTCGCTCGAATACGCCGACGCGGTGCTGATCGGCTGGCCCGAAGCCAACGCCGCGGACGTCGTCACTCCCGACGGCGAACAGCTCGGCATCATCGACGAGCAGATGCGGGACATGGAACAGTACATCGCCAAATTCAGCGCGATGGAACGCGACCACGATCTTGAAGGCATGACGGACACGCTGATTCGCGTCACCGAACGCGTGGCCAAGATCCGCAGCACATACCAGCCGGACTTTCCGTTGCCGACATTCGCCGAAATTCGTCGCGTCGTGCAGGACGAGTGGGATGAGGACATGGGCAAGATCGATCCCGACAACGCCTCTCCGACCGCGGACAGCATCGAACAGGAGACCGTAGACGCGGACAAGGAGCAACAGGCCGAACGCCAGGCTGGCCGGCAGCTCGAAAACGGGGTTTCCGCATGACCGGTCCGAAACGTGTGCGGCCGGAATCGACGGAGGCCGATCCGGAGCTCGCCGTCAGCTACGTGGTGGAACCGGAACGACGCATGTCGGAGCTATCCGTGGACCGGCCGCAGTCGGCCGTGACGTCCGGCCGCAGGTCGGCGCGAGGAAACTGGCACAACCGTCTGCGCATCGGCATCATGGGCGGCACGTTCGACCCGATTCACAACGGCCACCTGGTCGCGGCCTCCGAAGTGTCATGGGTATACGATCTCGACGAAGTGATTTTCGTGCCGACCGGACGGCCGGTGTTCAAACTGGACAAGAAGGTCACCAATGCCGAGGATCGTTATCTCATGACGGTCATCGCCACCGCGTCCAATCCGAAATTCACCGTGTCGCGCGTGGATATCGACCGCCCCGGCATCACCTACACCATCGATACGCTACGCGACATCCGCGCGCAGTATCCGGACGCCGAATTGTTCTTCATCACCGGAGCCGACGCCGTGGCGGAGATCATGCAGTGGAAGGACGCCGACAAGATGTGGGATCTGGCGCATTTCGTAGCCGTGACGCGGCCGGGTTACTCCTCACCGGACGGCGTGAAGCTGCCCGAGGGCAAGGTGGACACATTGGAGATTCCCGCGTTGGCGATTTCGTCTACCGACGTGCGCAGAAGAGCCGAGCATGGAGAACCGGTCTGGTACCTCGTGCCGGACGGTGTGGTGCAGTACATCGGCAAACATGGCCTGTACCGGTAGCCATCGTGGGGACGGACGTGATTTTCGCGTATACCCTCGAACACACGTGGGCATCGAGGTCTGCGTAGCCGGTTAGTATGGGTCACATCCACTTCGCTAGAACAGACGTTTGGAGATACGGTGAGCGCAATCCTTGAAGGAAAGCCGGATAAGAACCTTATCCTTGTCACAGGCAGATCACACCCGAAGCTGGCGGCGGAAGTCGCGGAACAGCTCGGCATCGATGTTCTGGAAACCACAGCATACGACTTCGCGAACGGCGAGATGTACGTGCGCTACACCGAATCCGTGCGCGGTGCGGATGTGTTCGTGCTGCAAAGCCATTCCAACCCGGTCAACCAAGCCATCATGGAGCAGCTCATCATGATCGACGCGCTGAAACGTGCCTCCGCACGCTCCATCACCGCGGTCTGCCCACTGTTGGGTTACTCGCGTCAGGACAAGAAGCATCGTGGACGCGAGCCCATCTCCTGCCGTCTCGTGTTCGACCTGCTCAAAACCGCGGGTGCCGACCGCATCATGAGCGTCGACCTGCACGCGGCGCAATCCCAAGGCTTCTTCGACGGCCCTGTCGACCATCTCATCGCCATGCCGGTGCTGGTCGACTACATCCGTGACCGCTTCTCCAACCAACTTGACAACGTCGCCGTCGTATCCCCGGACGCCGGCCGTATCCGCGTCGCCGAACAGTGGGCGCAACGCCTCGGCGGCGGACCGCTCGCCTTTGTGCACAAAACCCGCGACATCACCCGTCCGAACCAGGCGGTCGCCAACCGCGTGGTCGGCGACGTTGCCGGCAAGGACTGCGTGCTCGTCGACGACCTGATTGACACCGCCGGCACCATCGCAGGAGCATGCAATGTGCTCAAGGATGCTGGCGCCAAGTCGGTGACCGTCGTCGCCACACACGGCGTGCTGTCCGGCCCGGCCGTGGAACGTCTGAAAAGCTGCGGCGCCCGCGAGGTCGTGCTCACCGACACCGTGCCGATTCCGGAGGAGAAGCGCTGGGACGGCCTTACCGTCCTGTCCATCGCGCCCCTGCTGGCCAGCGCCATCCGTGCCGTGTTCGAGGATGGTTCCGTGGCCGAATTGTTCGACACATATCCGGAGCATCACGGACAGGGCTTCCTGTTCGCCTGATTCAACCAATTTTCGGTGGCGGACTCCAATGTTTGGCGATTGGAGTCCGCCACCGAAACCTACGGGTTCTGATTCGTTCGGAACCCGTTTTCTTTTGCCGGAAAATACTGCTTGGCTGCGTCTATTTACGTTCGCTACTGCCAGTTACGTTCTGTCATGGCCTTTTCACACGACTACTATCCGTCTCCATCAAACTTTTTGGACGTTTGCGGATTACTGACTGCCTATGCGGATTAATCGGGATATTTGCGGATTATTTATCCGTCAAATCCCATGGATTGTCCGAATAAAGAAACGTGTCAAAAATGAAAACGTTGAATTTCCAATGTTTTCAGCGTATGCAATCGCTGATTGTCCCATTGCAAAGGCGATTGAAAAATCCGCACAATCGTCGAATAATCCACAAAGATTTGGAATTATCCGCACGGACGTTCGATGAACCGCAAAGCATCTTGAAAAATCCGCATACGTATCGAATAATCCGCAAGCGATTGAAGTGTCCGATTAGCCGATTCATTCCCGCTCATCCGTGCTGAGTCTAGGCTGGTGCCGCCGTCCACGTTGAGGGCTTCGCCGCCGATGTAGACGGATTCTGATTCCGAAACTCGTGTCGCGTTGAACGCCCTACACAACCTGCAGGAAATCCTGCGCCACATGAATGGCCCAAGGAACAAGCAGATTGTTGCGCTCGGATGCAATCCAGCAATACAGGAGATGCGAGACGAACGTGATGCACAATTGGATTGTGAATGCCAAATCCCACGGACGGACCTGCAGTTGGAACGGCAGATGAGACAACGTGAACATCGCGGCGCCTATCAGGAATACGGCCTTGTGAGGAAGTGGCAATCCGAAAAGATAATTCTGGATGAGTCCCCGGTACACGACTCCTTCTGCCATCGCTATCTGGAACATGTAATACACGAGATTCGGCACGGCTTTGTTCCAAGACATCCGGTAAATGTAGACGCCGATGAGCAGTTCGGCGGCCAGCATCGCAAGCAGCATCAGCGAATCAGGTTTCAGATGTCCACGTCCCAGGCCGATTGCGGTCAGGTCATGATCACGTACAAGCACAATCACTGTGGCAAGCAGGGCAGGAACATATGACACGATGAGACACCATCCATCGGCAGCGCGAGTGTCGGCGTGAACATGTATCCATCCATAAACGAACAGTAAAAGCATATCCGTCAGCCAGACCGCAAGTGCAATCGCCGCATCTCGCCTCGGTCTTGCATGGAACATGACACTTCTCATCGAAGTTCCTTCCGTGAATTCCTGCCGGCCTGTCCATCGTATCAGGATGAGCGTCGCGTATGTTCCGGAAGAACCGAGCCTAGTGACTTCCCGGCATACGGAAAAGCGTGCTTGCTACGGAGAAAGGGCTTTCGATGATGCCAATGAACAAATCCGTTACCTTCGCCAAGAAAACACAGGAAAGACAGGAAAATATCCGTAGCTCGCTACGCGTCGACGAAAAGGATATGTCATTGGGAGAGTGGCGGTTTGACCATGACGATGACATTTGGTGGCGTCATGACGTGCAGAAACGCCGCAACGCCACTCATCCACGAAGTTGGCTTTGCCTAGTCGAGACTGGTGCCGCCGTCCATGTCGAGGGTCTCGCCATCGATATAGCCGGATTCCGGATCGGCGAGGAACACGATGGCGCGGGCGATGTCATACGGCTGGCCACCATGCTTGACGAGCGTGGAATCCTCAATCGCCTTCTGCTTCCAATCGGGCATCCCCGCCGTCATCGGCGTGTAGGTGAGTCCCGGCATGACCGCGTTCACGTTGATGCCGTCCGGCGCGTACTCCCTGGCCGCGCCGCGGGTGAGGGCGGCCACGCCGGCCTTGGTGGCGGCGTAGGCGACGCC
>NZ_JBNMKH010000071.1:0-8869 GCF_050874245.1 Bifidobacterium sp.
GGATAGACCAGTGCGGCAAGGTGATTCACGTCGACCAGAATCCAATCGGCCGCACGCCACGTTCCAATCCCGCCACCTATACCGGCGTGTGGGACAAGATTCGCACGCTGTTCGCCAAAACACCCGAGGCGCAGGTGAGAGGCTACGGTCCTGGACGCTTCTCGTTCAACGTCAAAGGCGGCCGCTGCGAGGCCTGCCATGGGGACGGCACGTTGAAGATCGAAATGAACTTCCTGCCGGACGTATACGTGGATTGCGAGGAATGCCACGGCCAACGTTACAACCGCGAAACCCTTGAGGTGAAATACAACGGCAAGTCCGTGGCCGACGTGCTGAACATGCCCATCGAGGAGGCCGCGCAGTTCTTCAAGGCCTATCCGTCCATTTCGCGCTATCTTGACACTTTGGTGCAGGTCGGTCTCGGCTATATCCGTCTCGGCCAGCCGGCGCCGACGCTGTCCGGAGGCGAATCGCAGCGTGTCAAGCTCGCCACGGAACTGCAACGCCGTTCCACCGGCAAAACCGTGTACATCCTTGACGAGCCGACCACCGGTCTGCATTTCGAGGATGTGCGCAAGTTGCTGCTCGTGCTGCAGGGTCTAGTGGATAAGGGCAACACGGTCATCGTCATCGAGCATAACCTCGATGTGGTCAAATCCGCGGATTGGATCATTGATCTGGGTCCCGAAGGCGGTGACGGCGGCGGCACCATCGTCACCGAGGGCACGCCGGAGCAAGTCGCGCAATGCGAGCAATCCTGGACGGGCAAGTTCCTCAAGGATATGCTGTGAGCGATTTCGAACGGCACAGTCCGGAAGTATGGCGGAAAACAGCGGACTCATTGCGTGAGGCTTCCGAGCAGAACTCCGATATCCATCTGGAGGGCAGGGGCGTGAACAGGAATGGAGCGCCTCTGCTGGGTGATACCCGCGATCTGTTCCGTCCGAAGACCTCTGATATCCCCGCTCAGCCAGGTGTGTACAAATGGCGTGACGGGGAGGGGCGCGTCATTTACGTCGGCAAGGCCAAGAACCTGCGCAACCGGCTGACGAATTACTTCCAGCCCCTCTACCAGCTGCATCCACGCACCCAGACCATGGTGCTGACAGCACGCAGTCTCGAATGGACGGTCGTCGGCACGGAACTGGAATCACTCACTTTGGAGTACACGTGGATCAAAGAATTCGACCCACGGTTCAACGTGGTGTTCCGTGATGACAAGACCTATCCGTATCTAGCCATCTCCTCCGGCGAGCGGGTGCCGCGCATATGGGTGACACGTAGTCGCAAGCGCCGAGACACCAGGTATTTCGGACCTTATGCGAAAGTATGGGATCTTCGGCATAGTCTCGATCGTCTGCTTAAGACCTTTCCCGTACGCACCTGCTCGCAGAACGTGTTCCATAAGGCGGAGATCACGCATCGGCCCTGTCTGTTGGCATCGATAGGGAAGTGTTCTGCGCCATGCGTGGGGCGAATCAGTGCCGAGGAGCATCGCAGAATGTGCGAGCAGCTGGTGGGCGTACTGACCGGGCGAATCGGCAAGTCGTATATCGCGCAGCTGACCCGTGAGATGAAACTGGCGAGCGACGAATTGGAATTTGAGAAGGCCGCTCGTCTGCGTGACCAGATCCAAATGCTTCAGACCGTGGTCGAGCAGAACGCCGTGGTGTTCGATTCGGATGTCGACGCCGACGTGTTCGGTATCGCCTCCGACGAGCTTGAGGCAAGCGTGCATGCGTTCTTCGTGCGTGCCGGTTCCATACGAGGCGAACGCAATTGGAGCGTCGAACGGGTCGAGGATATCAGTGATGAGGAACTGATTTCAGACCTCATCACGCAGGTGTATTCGGAAACCGCGGGGGAGAACGCTTCCGCGTCCTCGGCCACCATCGTCACCGAACAACGCAACGCGATTGGTTCGACGCAGACCGTGACGGCCGTGGATGCGGCCGCCCGCGCGCAGGCCACGAAGGAACGCAACGAAAGGCAGGAGCAGACGGGACGTGCGGACCTTCTGGCTCCAATCGCTCCTGTGCCACGTGAGGTAATCGTCCCGATCGAACCTGCCCGACGTGAGGACCTTGAGCAATGGCTGGGCGGATTGCGAGGAGCGGCCGTCACCATCCGAGTGGCCAGCAGGGGAGACAAGAAGCAGCTCATGGACCGTGCAAACGACAACGCCAAGCAGGCGCTGCAACGCAGCAAGATGAGCCGCATCAGCGATATGGGGGCTCGCTCCGATGCAATGAACGATGTGGCGCGGGCCCTTGGTCTTGAGCAGGCGCCGTTGCGCATCGAATGCTACGACATCTCCAATACCGTCGGCGGTGCATATCAGGTGGCGTCCATGGTGGTGTTCGAGGATGCCATCGCGAAAAAATCGGAGTACAGACGCTTTGCCATCCGCGGCTCGGACGGGCAGGGCGCGTTGGACGATTTGAGCGCGCTGTATGAGACGCTGACCCGTCGTTTCCGTCATGGCAACATAGCTGGCGATTCCGGGGAAAGCATGGATAACGAGAAACGTGTGTCCAGACGGAATGGATTGTCGGATGAGACGGATGCATCCACAACGACGTCCGTACAGCAGAATACGGACCGCCACCATTTTGCCTACAAACCGAATCTCGTCGTCGTCGACGGCGGCAAGCCGCAGGTCATGGCCGCGGCCAAGGCGCTTGCCGACTGTGGCGTGGACGATGTGGCGGTCTGCGGATTGGCGAAGCGCCTGGAGGAGGTGTGGGTGCCGGACGATGATTATCCAATCATTCTTAAGCGTCAGTCCGAAGGCATGTATCTGTTGCAGCGGGTACGCGACGAGTCGCATCGTTTCGCCATCACCTACCATCGTCAAACAAGACGCAAAGGCATGCTGCGTTCTGCTCTGGACGATATTCCAGGCATTGGCGAGGCCTATCAAAAACGGTTGCTCAACCATTTCGGCTCCGTGCGTGCCATGCGTGAGGCGAGCGTCGAGGATTTCGAACAGGTCAAAGGCATCGGACATGCCAAAGCGGAAGCCATACACCGGGCGTTGCACGCTTCCGACGAAAACGTTGCCGAAAACGGGAATCTTGGCAACAAATCGGATGCAAGTCCGAAAGATGGAACAAAAACAGGGGCAAAACACGCAAAATGACATTCACGTTGCTAGCATGATGGTGGAAAACATCAAGGAGGGAACATGACGAATGTCGGCCATCGGTGCGCGGTCCTCGGCAAGCCCATCGCGCACTCGCTTTCCCCCGTGCTGCATAACGCCGCCTACCGGGCGTTGGGGCTGGACGGATGGTTCTACGACAAGCATGAGGTGGGGGAGCCCGAGCTTGAAGGTTTTCTGGAATCACTGGATGACAGCTGGGCGGGCCTGAGCCTGACCATGCCGTTGAAGAAGACCATCCAACCGTATGGCACGCCATGCAACACCTGGGCCAGAGAGCTCAAGGTGGCCAACACCGCCGTCTTCGACTGGACCGGCACATGCCGTAACGGCAATACCGCCATCCCCGCCATCAGGCTCTACAACACGGATGTCAAAGGCATCGAACTCGCCTTCCGGCATTCATACATGGAACGTGGAACGCAGCCGGAATCCGAACGAACGGGTGGAGCGGTAATCTTCGGCAACGGAAACACCGCCACCTCGGCATTGGCCGCATGCACCGAAATGCCATCGATCGGACATGTCACCGTCGTGGCTCGGCACCCCGACAAAAACGCCGCGCTCAAGCCTTTGGCCGACAAATACATGGGAGAGGGGTCCATAGACATTGTCGGTATGGACCAAGCGGCCCGAGAACTGGATTATGCCGACGTCGTCATCAACACCATTCCGGGACTCGCCGCCGACCCAATCGCCGAAACACTCGCGTCGGCGGATTCCCTTGTGCATGGAACCCTGCTTGACGTGGTATACGACCCCCGTCCCACCAAACTCATGCTGGCCTGGCGGTCACACGGCGGCACGGCTATCGGCGGTGAAGAGATGCTGTTGTATCAGGCCATGGTCCAAGTTTGGCTGATGACCGGCATATGGGATGACGATCCGCCGAGTCATCCAATCAATCAACAAAAAGTCAATGCGTTGGAACATGCCATGCGCGCCACGCTTGAGGAGGCTCTGTGATGAGTGACCGGAACGATACCATCCACCAGACAGGCAAGCATGTGAGTCCGACGCCGCCCGCCAAGGATTTCGAGGTGCTGCTCATCACCGGTATGAGCGGCGCCGGACGTTCTCACGCCGCCAACAGCATCGAGGATATGGGCTGGTACGTCGTGGACAATATGCCCCCGAAGCTGTTGGTTCCGCTGGTTGACATGATGACCAGTTCCGGATCGAACATCCATAAACTCGCCGCGGTCATCGATGTGCGGTCCCGCGACTACTTTGACGATCTGTCCGCCGTGCTGAGTCATTTGGACGATCTCGGCGTGAAGACCCGCATCCTCTTCCTCGACGCTAGCAACGAAGTGCTCATCAAACGGTACGAGTCCGTGCGCCGGCCGCATCCCCTGCAACGGGGCAATCGCCTTATCGACGGCATTCTCGAGGAACGTGACCTGCTGAAGAATCTCAAGGAACATGCGGACATCGTCATCGACACCTCAACGCTGAGCATTCATCAGCTGTCCACGAAACTGTATGAAGGTCTACTTGGCTCCGGTCCAACCACGGTCTCCGTGCATATATTCAGTTTCGGTTTCAAGTACGGCATTCCAATCGATGCGGACTTTGTGGCCGACGTCCGGTTCCTGCCCAATCCGTTCTGGGTGCCCGAGCTTCGTTCATTGACAGGCAAGGACAAGCCCGTGAGCGATTACGTGCTGTCCAGCGAAGGAGCCGAGGAATTTCTGGACGCGTATGAAAAGGCCATCGCCATCGCCATCGAAGGATACGCGCAAGAGGACAAGCATTACGTGACTATCGCCATCGGATGCACCGGAGGACAGCATCGTTCCGTGGCCATGAGCGAGGCACTGGCCAAGCGTCTGCGTGCCAGAGGCCTCACCGTCTCCGTTTCGGCACGTGAACTGGACAAGCGTGCAGCGGAACAATGACCGCATTATGAGAAAACAAGGTCCGAATATACGGAAAACACTTCATCTTTGTCCAAGATATTCGGTATCACAGTAAGCCGGTAGCAATGCGAGTCGACCTTGCGACTCGCCTGAAATTATAGGGAAGAACAGGAAAGTAGGAGGTTGGCTCTTGGCTCTTCTGGATGACGTCAAAAGCGAACTGGCCGCGATCGACAACGAGTTGCCCATCGCGAAGAAATCGCAGGCGACCGCGATGATTCGGTTCGGCAACGGCTTGCACTCAGTGGACCGCCACATTCTCGTACAGGCGCAGTTCGATTCCCAAGATGCGGCCTTGTGGTTGCAGGACACCATCAGGAACCTTTATGGCCACGAAGCTACGTTCACTCCGGTCTCCAGGCAGACCCCCACGGGCATAGTGCAGCGTTTCGTGGTCCGTGTGCCCAAAGGCAGCGCTGCGCTGGTGTTGCAAACCGGCCTGTACAGCAGGTACACAAAGACCATGGTGCTGGGTTTGCCGAGCGATATCATCAACGGTAAAATCGCTCAGATCAAAGCGGCTTGGCGCGGCGCGTTCCTCGCAGCGGGACATTTGTCGGATCCAGGCAAGGCCAGTTATCTTGAAATCGTCTGCCCGAATCATGAGGCAGCTCTGGCTCTGGTATCCACCGCACGGCGTCTGGGCATCACCGCCAAGCCGCGCAAACTGCGCAGTTCCGAACGCGTGACGTTGCGTGACCCCGATGCGATAGAACGCATGCTCATCCTTATGGGCGCCCCGCATTCCGCCCGCGAATGGACCGGCAAGCGTTCCGACGGTGAGGCCCGTGGAAAGGCAAATCGTCTGGCCAATTTCGACGACGCAAACATGCGTCGTAGTGCCAAGGCTGCCGCGGAGGCCTGCGACAAGGTCCGTCAGGCGTTCGAAATCCTCGGCGACGACATTCCGGACAATCTCAAATCCGCCGGTCAGCTTCGACTTGACCATGCGGATGCGTCCCTTGAGCAGTTGGGCCGTCTGGCCGAGCCGCCGATCACCAAGGATGCAGTCGCCGGACGTATCCGTCGACTGCTCCAATTGGCGGAGAAAACGGAAAAGGCACGCCGTCAAGCCGCCTGATTCGAAAGGCCGTGGATACGAAACACCATGCGTGTTTTCCAACGCATGGTGTTTTTTGTTCGTTTGGGCTGTATTATGCATAAGTGGCAATATGGCCATTCCACGCTTACAAGCGGCTAGGAAAGGATATACATGAAGACACTCAAGGATCTTGGAGATCTCAAGGGCAAGCGCGTTCTGGTTCGCGCCGATTTCAACGTTCCGCTGGACGGCACCACGATCACCGATGACGGCCGTATCAAGGCCGCCCTGCCGACCATCAAGGCTCTGCGCGAGCAGGGTGCGAAGGTCATTCTGATGGCTCATCTCGGCCGTCCGAAGGGCAAGGTCGTGCCGGAACTGTCTCTGGCTCCGGTGGCCGCCCGTCTCGGCGAGCTGCTCGGCATCACCGTTCCGCTGGCTGCAGATACCTACGGCGAGGACGCACAGGCCAAGGTCGCCGCGATGAACGACGGCGATGTCGTGCTGCTGCAGAACGTTCGTTTCAATCCGGAGGAGACCAGCAAGGATCCGGAGGAACGCGCCGCATACGCCAAGAAGATCGCCGCTCTCGGCGAGGTCTTCGTGTCCGACGGCTTCGGTGTCGTACACCGTGCACAGGGCTCCAACTATGACGTCGCAGCCGATCTGCCGGCCGCTGCTGGCCTGCTGGTCGAGAAGGAAGTCAAGGCGCTGTCCCGCGCTACCGTGAACCCCGATCGCCCGCTGACCGTTGTGCTTGGCGGTTCCAAGGTTTCCGACAAGCTCGGCGTGATCGACAACCTGCTGGACAAGGCCAACCGTCTGGTCATCGGCGGCGGCATGGCGTACACCTTCCTCAAGGCCAAGGGCTATGAGGTCGGCACTTCCCTGCTGGAAGAGGATCAGATCGAGACCGTCAAGGGCTCCATGGAGCGCGCTGAGAAGAACGGCGTCGAGCTCGTGCTGCCGACCGATGTCGTCATCAACCCCGTCTTCCCGAAGTCCGATGAGGACATCGCTCCGGAAGTCGTAGCCGCCGACGCCATCCCGGCCGACAAGATGGGCCTGGACATCGGTCCGGAATCCCAGAAGCTGTTCCATGACAAGATCGTCGACTCCAAGACCGTCGTGTGGAACGGACCGATGGGCGTGTTCGAGGTTCCGACCTTTGCCGAAGGCACCAAGGCCGTGGCTCAGGCTCTGGTCGACGCCACTGCAGCCGGCGCGTTCACCATCGTTGGTGGCGGCGACTCCGCTTCCGCGGTGCGTAACCTCGGCTTCCCGGAGGACGGCTTCTCCCATATCTCCACCGGTGGTGGCGCTTCCCTCGAGTTCCTCGAGGGCAAGGAACTGCCTGGTCTGAAGGTGCTCGCCTGATTTTCAAATCATGAAGAGGTGCTTCCTCATCGTCAAGTGGGGAGCACCTCTTTGCGTACTTCGCGTACAATGTCACAGGGCGAAATCTTCGTCCTGATGAATATGGATGATGGGAGCGGCGATTACTATGACGTCAAAACGAATCCCTTTGGTGGCCGGCAATTGGAAAATGAATTTCGACCATCTCGAGGCAACGTATTTCATCCAGCAATTCGCCTGGAAGCTCCGTGCCATCCACTTCGACCATAGGCGCTGTGAAATCGCGCTGATGCCATCATTCACCTCATTGCGTAGCGTGCAAGTGGCTGTCGAATCGGACAACCTGAAAATCCGATACGGTGCGCAAGCCGTGTCGGTCACATCACAGGGAGCCTTCACCGGCGATGTCTCCGCGGATATGATCGCGCATCTTGGATGTTCGTATGTGATCGTCGGTCACTCGGAACGACGCAAATACCATCCTGAGGACGATGCGAACATCGTCGATCAGGTACGTGCGGTGCTTGCAGCTGGTATGCAGCCGATTCTATGCGTTGGTGAAAGCTATGAGGAACGCCGGAAAGGAATCGAGCTTGACTTCGCCGTCGGTCAGGTGCATGACGTGACCTGTGACTTATCTGATGAGGAAGCGGCGAAGCTGATTGTGGCATATGAGCCGGTATGGGCCATTGGCACCGGCATGGTGGCCACACCGCAATCAGCGCAAGACGCGGCCGAAGCCATACGGAACGACTTATCGGCCACGTTCGGCACGGAAGTCGGCGAGACGGTACGAATTCTGTACGGCGGTTCGGTATCGTCGAAGAACGCCGTGGAATTGATCAGAGAGCCTGATGTGGACGGCTTTCTCATTGGCGGAGCTGCGTTGAAAGTCGACGAACTAACCCGAATTTGCAAGTTGACCATGGACGCGACATCCTGAAAACTTTGGGAAACCCGGTATGATGCTCGCTTTTTTCAACACCATGCGCTATTGTTAATAGGAGTGTTTACGAACTGGAGGTTCACCCGTGTCCGCTATGGCTACCGTTAAGCTTGTGCTGCAGATTCTTCTCGTCATTCTTAGCCTCTTGCTCACCCTGCTCATTCTTATGCACAAGGGCAAGGGCGGTGGCCTGTCCGACATGTTTGGTGGAGGTCTCACCCAGAATGCAGGTTCGTCCGGCGTCGCGGAAAAGAACCTGAACCGTTGGACCGTCATCATTGCTTTGCTGTGGGTGGCCATCATCATCGCACTTGGCCTGATGACGAAATTCAACCTTATCTGAGCAATGCAACGAGTTGGGCCCATGACCGATTCCCGCGGTCATGGGCCAAACTCGTTTTCTGGGCATGACTTTCATAAAAGGACTGATATGAACTCGA
>NZ_JBNMKH010000072.1:0-8857 GCF_050874245.1 Bifidobacterium sp.
CTTGGTTCGGGGGCAATGGGATCAGTGTGGCGCGTACGCGATGACGGCGGACACCAGTATGCGATGAAGATTTTGCGCGATTCCCTGTCCGATGACGACGATTCCGTACAACAGCAGCGTGACCAGCTGACCGCACGCGAGCGCCTGCGTCGAGAGGCTATGGCGTTGCGGAAAGTGCGTCATCCGGGCGTATGCGGCATTGTGGATATGGAACTGGATGACGCGTTGGCCTTCATCGTGACGGAATTGATCGAAGGCAAGAACCTGCGTGAGGACGTGCGTATCAATGGCCGTTATGTGGGCGACGATCTGGAACGTCTGGCACGCAAGCTCATTGAGGCAGTGCGAGCGGTCCATGCGGCCGGCATCGTACATCGCGATATTAAGCCGACCAATGTGATGGTGTCGAATACCGGCCCGGTGCTGGTGGATTTCGGCATCGCCATGGGCGAGGGCGAAAGCCATGTGACGCGCACGGGCCTGGTGATGGGCACTCCGGGTTTCATCGCGCCGGAAATCATCGATGGCGCCGAATCTGATGAGAAGACCGATTGGTGGTCGGTGGCGAGCGTGCTTGCGTTTGCCGCGACGGGCAAACCGGTGTTCGGCACAAAGCCGATGATGACCGTGCTGGAGCGTGCCGCGGCCGGCAGCGCCGATCTTGCGGGACTGCCCGCTGGCACGATGGCCGCGTTCCGTGCGGCGCTCAACCCGGATCGCACGAAACGTTGCTCACCGGAAGATCTGTTGCAGGCGATCGCCGTGGATGCGTTGAATCCGCAATCGTGGGTTGCGGCCGGCAGCGGCAACGGAACGGAGGCGATGCCCCCTTTTGCTGAATCGCCCGACAATCCGCGCATTCTGTGGAGATTGCAGGACGATACAGCCAACGAAAGCACCGCCGGCACACAGGCTCTTCCGCAGCCTGGCGAGGCCACGCAGGTAATCGACATGTCCGGCATGGACGCGACGCAGGCGATTGCACCCATCGACGGCGCCGGCAACAACGATGGAACCGCCGATGAAGGCAGCAATTGGACCGGCGGCGAAGGTAACGACAGCATCGGCGACGAAACGGACGTACTGCCTCCCAACGAACGTATAAGCGGCGCAGAGCGTATAGGCGGCACACGGACGCTACCAACCGTCACGCAGGCCATGCCGGCAGCCGCATGGGCCATGCCAGACGCCACGCAAACCATGCCAGGTTCCACCCGAACCATGCCAACGGCTACCCAGACGCTGCCTCAATCGACGCAGGTCATGCCGATGGAACAAACCACGCGGATACTGCCGGCGCAGGACACGTGGAATCCGGCGGAGGAGCCGACGCAGATCGATCCGAATATCAAACCCGCCTTGCAACGCCTTGCTATGCAACAACCGCCATCCGTCATCCCGCAAAGCGATGTGGCTGCGGCACGGCAATCGCCTGCATCCTTCCAACCAGCGCAGCCGACCGCGAATATGCATGCCATGAATGCGCCAATCGCCATGGAGGAAGCGCCGAATCCCGCCGATGTGAAGCGCGGCGCGATGCTGGGGCGTGGACTGCTCCCCTGCGCGCTGATGGCGATTCCCGTGGCCGTGTGCGGAATGTTCTCACTATGGGTCGCGTTCGGCGCAGCGCTAATCATCGGTTGCGCACTGGCCGCCATCGGGTTCAATACGGAAGCGCAGCTTGAACGTGAGGGCAAGCGCGGTGGCGGAAGAAAGGGCTCCGATTGGCTGTTGCGATTGGTCGGCCTGCCTTGGCATGTGGTGAAAGGCTTCGGTGTGGCGGTGGCGCGCACGCTGATCATGCTGGCCGTGGTCGCGTTGGGCCTGTCGATCGCCGCCGTGGTCCTGCAGCTGCCGTACGCCATAGTGGACACGAACGCCCTGGGCCTGTCGATTCCGCTGCCGACGTTGACCGAAGGTCCTCTTTCCGAAAGCGGTTTGGCGCGGGCCGCGTTCTGTGCTATCGGCTGGCTGGTGGCCGTGATGGCGCCTGGCGCGCCGGTGATGCGGCTGGGTGGAGGCGCGCTGCGGAAACCGCCCGTTCTGCGGCACTTGAGCGAGATTCAGGAGCAATCTCGGGAAACTGGATTTCCAGCGAATTGATAGCTGAGCACCACTAGTATGGTGCGCAGCACAACATCATAAGGATTCATAGGATCGAAAGGAATATTGATGGCCCAGAACAGCAAGGATGCTCAGAAGCGCGCCAGCCGCGCCGAGCGCAGGGCCGCCGAGGCAGCAGCCATGAAGGCGCGCGCCGAACAGATGGAGAAGGAGCGCAAACAGCAGACGCTCATCGGCGGCATCGTCGTGGCGATACTGGTGATTCTGGTGGCGATCGGCGCGTTCACCGTGTATCACAACATGCATAAGAAGGCCGAGACGAAGGCCTCCACGGAGACGGTGCAGGAAGCGTACGCCGCGTTGCAGAAGGTGAAGAACACTCCGACGCTCGTCGACAAGAAGGGCGGACTGCTGATTTCCAAGAACGGCTACGGCAAGTCCGTGGAAGGCGCTCCGACGGTGGAGATCTACATGGATTTCCTGTGCCCGGGATGCGGCAATCTGCATCGTCAGCTTGACGCCGACCTGCAGAAGATGGTCGATGCGGGGCAGATCAATCTGGATCTGCATTTCATGGCGTTCATGGACCGTTGGTCCACCGACGAATACTCCAGCCGCGCGGCGAACGCGGCCATCTACCTGGCTGAGCATGACAGCGATCCGAGCCACCTGATCTCCTTTATGGAGAAGGTCTATGCCGAAGACTTCCAGCCCGAGGAAGGCTCCTCCTACAAATCGGTGAGCGATAGCAAACTCAAGGAGCAGATGATCGCGGCCGGCGCTTCCAAGGATGTGGCGGACAAGGCTTTCGGACGCGATTACCAGGAATGGCTTGACGCGATCGACACCTACACGCCGAAGCGTTCCGAACTGTGGCACCAGACCGGCAGTTACAAGGGCAGCATGACCACGCCTACGGTGATCATCAACGGAGAATATTGGGAGATGGATCAGCTGAGCGCCGCGCAGACGACCATCAAGGATGGTCTGCTCGAATCGATCGGCCTGAAGGCCGACGAGGTCGGCGTGGCAGGCAAGATGCCGTCCATCGGATCCGAGAAGAAGCCCATTTCCGTCACCACAGGAGAATAAAATACCCCCTATAGCTACCGGCGCATCTCATAGGACAATCACAAGTTGACTACCGTGGACGCGCTGGTTATGCTATTCAACGTTCCGTAGTATTCCATACGGCTGCGGAACATGCCTCCTTAGCTCAGATGGCCAGAGCGGCCGCCTTGTAAGCGGCAGGTCGTCGGTTCGATCCCGACAGGAGGCTCGAACCCGCGTAGCGGGCTTAGACCTCTTACCACGGGTAAGTGCTCCAGAAGTCTTCCCCCAACTTGAGGCTTCTGGCAAAAACGGACGAGGCGTTCCCCAACCTGTCTCGTCCGACAGGGGGCAGGACATCCCCTTCTCTCCTGCCCCCTTTTTCTATTCCCGGCCATTCCCGACGAATTCCATTCCCTAATCGCACGCAAATGCGGTGGTACGGAGGAAATCCGAGAAAAACAGCGACGGACAATCCGGCTGAATCGCTACAATGACGATGTTGTCAACAATGCTGGAAAGAGGCCGCATGGCGAGAAGGTGGACACCCAAGAGATTCGTGACGCTCCGGCGCGTCCGCGTCATGACGTGCGTGGCGGCGCTCACCCTTACATCGGCGTTGGCGTTCGGCATCGGCGCGCGCAAATCCGTGGCATTGACGGTCAACGGAGAAACGACGACCGTGACCACATATGCGATGAGCGTGGACCGGCTACTGCAGGAACAGGGTGTGAAGATTAAAACGCACGACCTGGTGGAATCGACCAGCCCGACAAGCATGCTGAAGAACCATGATGTGGTGACCGTGCAAAGCGCATATCAGACCACCATCACCATCAACGGCCAGGAAGTGCCGTTCTGGACGGTGGCAACCAGCGCCGAACAGCTGCTGGACTTCTTCAACCAGAACGAGACCGAAGCGGCGAAAATCACCGTCAATATCAACAACGTCTACAACCAGCTCACCGGCGGTCTGGTCATCAATCAGAAGGGACCCGTCACCGTCATCGCGGACGGCAAAAGCTCGGTGGCTCCGAATGGCAAGCTTCCCGCGGCCTCCATCCTCGATTCCAAAGGCATCACGCTGGGCAAGGAGGACCGCGTCAGCGTCGAAAAGGACGGCGGGAAGACCATTCTGCGCGTCCGCAGGGTGACGCACGGCGAGGAAACACGCACGAAGGAGGTGCCGTTTGGCACGCAGACCATCGTCGATCCGAACCTGCAGCCGGGCGAAGTCACGGTGCGGCAGGAAGGCGAGAACGGCGAAATCCAGCAGACGTACGCTGTCACGTACGTGGACGGCGTGAAGGAAAGCGAGACGCTGTCCGACGAGAAGACCACGAAAATCGCCATAGACAAGGTCATCGCGGTGGGTCCTGAAAAGTCCTCCGACGATTCCTCCGATTCGGATAATTCGAATAATTCGAATGGCTCCGGCAAGACGGATGGTTCCGACGATTCGGACACAAAGAACGATTCGGGCACCAAGAGCGATTCCGGAAAGACGGACACCGGCAGCGACAAGAACAACGGCTCGACCAACAAAGGCGATTCCGGCAGCAAGGACGACACAGGCAAGACGGATACCGATAAGAACAACGGCAATGGTTCTGGTAATGGCAACGGTTCCGGCAACGGCCAGACGGACGCCGGCAAGAACGATTCCGGAAAGACGGACGCCGGCAACGGTTCCAACACGTCCGGCTCCGGAAACACCAAGAAGGACGATTCGACGCCCACGCCTACCCCGACGCCTACTCCCACTCCCACACCACAGCCAAGTGATCCTTCTGCCGGCTGCCGCCTGTACCATCCCTCCGCATCGCAGGCGCAGGCCTACGCATCCGGCGCGGCGGCGCAACGCGGATGGACCGGACAGAATTGGACGGACCTGGTCAAACTCTGGAACCACGAATCCGGATGGCAGTGGTACGCGGAGAATCCGAATACCGGCGCATACGGTATCCCACAATCGCTGCCGGGCAGCAAAATGGCCGACTTCGGCGCGAGATGGAAAGACGACGGGGCTGTGCAGATCGATTGGGGGCTGAACTACATCGCCCAACGCTACGGCACTCCCTCCAACGCGTGGAAGAATTTCGAGGAAATCGGATGGTACTGATCCCCCACTGCCATTGCGGGCGATTTCGTACCGGCATGAACGGATAATGAGGGAATGACAGAAAACGTGAACGATCTTACGCAGGGCCATTTGTTGGGGGCGGCCGACATCCGGCGCATCGCGGCCGAGGCGGGCATCAGCCCAACCAAGAAATTCGGGCAGAATTTCGTAATCGATCCGGGAACCGTGCGCCGCATCGTACGCGAGGCGGGCGTGACCGCCGACGACCACGTATTGGAAGTCGGTCCCGGATTGGGCTCGCTGACTTTGGCGATTCTGGAGACCGGCGCCACCATGACCGCGGTGGAAATCGATCCGCCGGTGGCCGAGCGTCTGCCGAAGACCATCTCCGAATTCATGCCGGATGCCGTGGACCGTTTCCGCGTGGTCAATCGCGACGCGCTGACCATCAGTCCGGAGAACCTTCCCGACTTCAATAACGACGAATCCTTCACGCTGGTGGCCAACCTGCCATACAACGTGGCCACGCCGATCCTGCTCACCCTGCTGGAGCGCTTCGACAATCTGGGCACCTTCCTGGTGATGGTGCAGAAGGAAGTGGCGGATCGTCTGAGCGAGAAACCAGGGTCGAAGATCTACGGAACGCCGAGCGTGAAGCTTGCCTGGTACGGTACCGCGGAACGCGTGGGCGTCATCGGCCGCAACGTGTTCTGGCCGGCACCGAACGTGGATTCCGCGCTGGTGCTGTTCAAACGCCATCCGGGCGGCCATACCCCCGCCGCGGACAATGCCGACGGTTCCGTCGTGAATCGCGAAACCGTGTTCCGTCTCATCGACGCGGCCTTCGGGCAGCGCCGCAAGACCCTGCACGCCGCTTTGAAGAAGATCGTGCCGGCGGAAGCGTTCGAACGTTCCGGCATCGATCCCACCCGTCGCGGCGAGACGCTCACCATCGACGAATTCGTGGCATTGGCCCGCGCGCTGGACGAGGTGTCCGCATGAACGCCATCGTCGAATCCGTAAGCGTGGATTGTCCGGCGAAAACGAACCTGACCCTGCACGTGGGGCCCTCCCACGCCGAATGGGGTGGACGCCATGAGCTCGACACCATCTACTGCGCGGTCGGCGTATACGACACCGTCACCGCCACACGCAAGGCGCCCGGCACCGGCTTCTCGCTCAATCTTGAAGGCGCGTATCTGGGCGATCTGGCCTCCTCCGTCAGCGACATGCGCCGCAACCATGCCGTGCTGGCGCTGTTCGCCATGGCCGAAGCTAGCGGGCATGAACCGGACGTGGCGTTGAGCATCGACAAACGCATTCCCGTCGGCGCGGGCATGGCGGGCGGATCGGCCGACGCGGCGGCGACGATTCTGGCGCTGAATACCCTATGGAATCTCGATTGGCCCATCGAGCGTCTGAGGGAAGTCGCATCCACGCTGGGCGCGGATATGCCGTTCTGCCTGACGGGCGGTTATGCGCGCGGCACCGGCTTCGGCGAGCGCATCGAGCAGCTTGACGACGATGGCGACATCGTACGTGGTCTTAAGGAACGTGGCTTCGCCGGACGATTGCTGGTCGGCGCGTACCGTGCGGAGCTGCGCACGCCGGAAGTGTATGCCACCTTCGATCAGATCGGCGCCGGCGAGTCGGACGACAATCATCTGCAGAAGGCCGCGATCTACCTGCATCCGCGCAGCGGACAGGCCATCGAGGAGGCGCTGCGGGCCGGAGCAAGGCAGGCGTTCGTCTCCGGTTCCGGCCCGTCCGTCATCGCTTTCGTTCCGACGGACGATATCGCAGCGGCGGTGCAGGCCGCATGGCAGGACAGCCGTTGCGTCGACCGCATCATCACGACCAGCGCGCCGTCCCGTCCGATCGTGCATATCACCGCGTGACAGTAAGGTTGTTGGCAATTGGTTTTTTCAAAAGGAACTCGCACATGACCCAGGCTACTGATGAGCGCACAGCGCGCAAGGAATACATTCGCCGCCGTCAAAAGACGGTGTTCGGCATCGCCGGCGCCATTCTGGCGGTTGCCATGGTGATCTCCCTGCTGTTCTTCTTCCATGTCGGTGGTCTGGGCGCAGTCAAATCGACCGCCGTGCAGCCCAATTACGGGCAGCAGGCCCCGTGCGCGGTCAAGGACACCGACGGCAAGGCCAAGTATGTCGAGAACCGCAACATCACGTTGCGCGTGCTCAACGGCACGAAGTTCTCCGGCTTCGCCAAGGCGGTGAGCGATGCTCTGCAGAATCGCGAATTCAATGCCCAGACGCCCGGCAACTACACCAAGAAGGTCGACCGCACGATGATCGTCTTCGGCAAGAACGGCGTGAACCAGGCGTACACCGTGGCAAGCAATTTCACCGACGCGATGCTGGTGATGGACGATCGTCAGGACCAGCTGGTCGACGTCGTCGTCGGCGCCACTTTCGACAACCTGCAAGATGTCAAGAACGTTCCGGCGGCAGGCAAGCCGATCACCAGCATCAAGGGCTGCGTCGCGGCGGACAAGATGACCAATCTGCCCAAGGCTTCCGAGCATGATGCCGTGAATCCGCAGGGCTGAAAAGCTGTTCAGTTAAGCAGCTTTTCAGTTGAACGGCTGATCGGCTGCTCATCAGCGGAGTCAACGGAAGAACCCGCGTTCCCTTTCTCTGGGGGACGCGGGTTCTTCATATCGTGCGCGGTGTTAGCGCGGTGTTATGGACGATTTCGCGCAATGGCACGTGATGGCCACGTGAAGCGGCGCGCGGAACAGACGCCATGACGGACCGTATTCGACCGCACCCGGCTTTGCCGGCGTTATTTAGCCTGTTCCGCCTGTCCGGCCTGCTCCTGGTACCAGCGCTCAAGCTCGGCCACGGCCACGTCATGCTCGACCGGGCCGTTATCCAGACGGTATTCCAGCATGTGCTTATACGCCTTGCCGACCATCGGACCAGGCTCGATGCCAAGCAGCCGCATGATCTCGTCGCCGTTGAGGTCCGGACGGATCGCGTCGAAATCCTCCTTCTTCTTGAGATCGCGCACACGCTGTTCCATCTCGTCCATTGCGGCTGCGAACACCATGGCCTTGCGCTTGTTCTGCGTGGTCGTGTCGGCGCGCGTAAGACGGTTCAGACGCTCGTAGAGCGGGCCCGCGTCCTTGACGTAGCGACGCACCGCGGAATCCGTCCACGGCTCCTCCACGTAGCCGTGGAAGCGCAGATGCAGGTTGACCAGCTCGCTGACGTCCTCGACCATGTGGTGGTCGAAATGCAGTGCCTTCAGACGCTTGCGGGTCATTTTCGCGCCGACGGCGTCATGGCGATGGAAGCTCACCTTGCCGCCCGCTTCGAAGCGACGGGTCTTCGGCTTGCCGATGTCGTGCATGAGGGCGGCCAGACGTAACGTCAGGTCCGGACCGGGGACCGGGCCGTCGGGACCGGTTTCAAGGGCGACCGCGCGTTCGATGACGATCATGGTGTGTTCGAACACGTCCTTATGACGGTGATGCTCGTCGATCTCCAGGTGCAATGCCGGGATTTCCGGGAAGACGATGTCGGCGAGACCGGAATCGACCAATGCCTCGATACCGGCGCGCGGACGATCGGACAGCAGCATTTTGACCAGTTCGTCACGTATCCGCTCAGCAGAGACGATTTCGATGCGGTC
>NZ_JBNMKH010000073.1:0-8814 GCF_050874245.1 Bifidobacterium sp.
ATCGCATGCCCCGGGGCGGAGGTCCGTAGTACATCGCCCCTGACCGCCCCTGGATGCGGAAAAACCCGCCGTTTCGATGCCGTGGAAAACGGCGGAACGACGGGCTTTCTTGGTCGGACCAGCGGGATTTGAACCCGCGACCCCTTGACCCCCAGTCAAGTGCGCTACCAAACTGCGCTATGGTCCGAACGGTGTGAAAAGCACCGAAAAAGAAACATAGCATACTTGACGTCTTTTTTCAAAATGCATCGTGTCGCGCGATCAAAAAAAACTTTGAAACCAAGAACCTTCCGACCGCATATGGGTGCACCCACAATAAAATAATCCACGAATTCGGGGTTATGCCCCATTGTCCAAGCCAATATGTCGTATCATGTAACACGTAGTCACGTCCGCATGGAAGGGAATGACATTGACTGAAGAGGACGTATTCGATCTCTCGGCGGCGAAGATGAGAGAGCACGGGATGACCGATATGGCCATCGCCCAGTTCAAGCGCCTGTACGAAGTTTGGCGCAATGAGGAAGCCAGCAGCTGGATTCGCGAAAGCGATGTCGAGCCGTTGACCAGTGTTCCCAGCTTCCATGACGTATACGAGACCATCAACCATGAGAAGGCCATCGACGCGTTCGCCAAGACGGCTTTTCTGAAGCTCAACGGTGGTTTGGGCACTTCGATGGGGCTTGATTGCGCCAAGTCTCTGTTGCCGGTACGCCGGCATAAGGCACGTCAGATGCGTTTCATCGACATCATTATCGGGCAGGTGCTTACCGCCCGTGCCCGACTTGGCGTCGAGCTGCCGCTTACCCTGATGAATTCTTTCCGCACCTCCAAAGACACCATGAAGGTGCTGCACGCCAACAAGAAATTCCATCAGGATGGCGTGCCGATGGAGATCATCCAGCATCAGGAGCCGAAGATCAGTGCCGAAACCGGTCTGCCGGTCAGCTTCCCGTCGAATCCCGAACTTGAATGGTGCCCACCGGGCCATGGAGACCTTTTCTCCACCATCTGGGAATCCGGTCTGCTTGATTCACTTGAGGCACGTGGCTTCAAATACCTGTTCATTTCGAATTCCGACAATCTGGGAGCACGTCCTTCGCGCACGCTTGCCCAGCATTTCGAGAACACCGGTGCTCCGTTCATGATTGAGGTTGCCAAGCGTACCCCAGCCGACCGCAAGGGCGGTCATATCGTGAGGGACAAGGCCACAGGGCGCCTGATGCTTCGTGAGATGAGCCAGGTCCATCCGGACGACAAGGATGATGCTCAGAATATCGATAAACACCCGTATTTCAATACGAATAGCATCTGGGTGCGTATCGATGCGCTGAAGGCGAAGCTCGCGGCATACGATGGCGTGCTTCCATTGCCGGTGATTCGAAACAAGAAGACAGTTGATCCTACCGACCCGTCCAGCGAGCCGGTCATCCAGCTGGAAACTGCCATGGGTGCCGCGGTGTCTTTGTTTGACGGGGCGACATGCGTGTGCGTGGACCGTATGCGATTCCTTCCGGTGAAAACCACTGACGATTTGTTTATTATGCGGTCCGACCGATTCCATCTAACGGACCAATACGAGATGGAAGATGGCAATTACGTCTTCCCGGATGTTCATTTGGATTCGCGTTATTACAAAAACATCCATGATTTCGACGCTCGTTTCCCTTACGGAGTGCCATCTTTAGCTGCTGCAAAATCCGTCGAAATCGACGGTGATTGGACCTTCGGCAGGGATGTGATGCTGTTCAGTGATGCGCATCTGAAAGATCAAGGGGAGCCGAGTTACGTACCGAACGGCGAGTATGTCGGTCCGCAAGGTGTGGAACCGGATGATTGGGTCTGATTCAAGGGGGCAGTGCAACACGAAAATCCATATTTTTTCGTGAAATAGGCACAAACAGGTCGAAAAACCTCTATCATAGGATGGTGTGTGCGGCTTACAAAGCCAAACACTTAAGACGAAACGTTAACGAGACGTGAGGACTAATGGCTGAGGGAAGTAACGGTAGGCGTCGTTTTTCCGACAAATGGGGCAAGCACGAACTTGATGTGTTGGCGGTGCTTTCCTCAGCCTTCCCCCAATGGCTTACCTCTCGTCAAATCGCGCAACGTGTGAAAGCTTATGCGGATTCCTATGGAGAGCTTGCCGACCAAGCGGCGAAAGCGGCTTTTGCAAAGCAATTCCAGCGTGATCGTGCCAAGCTGGCTGCCATGGGTATCGCCATCGAATCGAGACAACCTGAATATTCCTCCAAGTCGGAAGGCCAGGACTTTGCCTCGTACCGTCTGCAATTAGGGGATGAGCCTCGCGTGCGTTTGCTGTTCGGGGATGACGATCTGCCGATTCTCGCCGCTGCGAATTATCTTGCGAGATCCATGTCGATTTCCTCCGCTCCCGCGCATGAGCCCCAACACACCTCACGTACGGCACCGCGCGTGCCGCAGACTCCGATTCCGGGTCTTGGACTTGATTCCATCGCGCCGGGACTTGGCACGCAATCCATTCCCGACGAACTCGTCAAAGTGGTGGATCAGCGGCGTTTCGCCGCAACGGTGGATGTTGACGGCGAGCATCTGAACGTCGCCTACACCGATTCCGACGATCTGGCCATGTTCGTGCTGTCCCATCCGGGAGCCTCCATTGTGAGTCCTCCGGAAGCAGTGGACGCGTTCAATCGTCGTCTGCATGCGGCCACGCAGTTCCTGCCGGCCGATGAATCCACCGGCGCCGACAGTTCAACCGTGGTTTCCCCGGAAATCAACCGTAATAGTCCGGATGATGATGCCGAGGAAGGAAAGGGACGTCCGAAGAAGAATTCGGCATTCCAAACCGGTAGCGAAGTTGATCGCCGTTTGCGTCTGATGTTGTTCCTGTCCGCGCATATGGGAGAGGAATATTCGCTGGAAGAGCTTGCCGAGCGCTTCATCGGCAGACCGAAGTCCGAAGACGAATTGAAGAAGTTCGTCAACATCATTCATAAGGACATCAATACGTTGACCACGGTGTCCGATGACGGCGAAATGGCTGGAAGCCAGTTCTTCGACATCGATTGGTCGCTGCTTGACGCCGAGGGCATCGTGTCCGCCACGAATTCGCTTGGGCTTGAACGCCTCGCCGGAATCTCCCAGCAGTATCTGAGCATGCTGACCGCATCGGTGAGCTACCTTGCTCATTCCTCCCTGCTGCCGGACAAACTGCGTGAGCAGGCTGAATCGCTGTACAGCCGTCTGCGTCAGCATGTGAAGCCGGGGGACATGCCATGGTTGAGCCTTACCGGTTACGAAATGGAGCCAAGGAATTTCTCCATCGTCAAAAGCGCCATCTCCAAGAACATGCTGCTCGATATGGAGTATACAGACGGCGCAGGGCGCATTCAGCGCAAGTTGGTGGCGCCTGATAAGATTTTCGTCGACGAGGGTGTTTATTACGTGGCGGTCTGGACGGATGTGGCCAACGCGGCTCCCGCCGACAAGGCGAAGTTTGTCAAGAAGGACACGGCCATCAACAAGGCCACGGGTAAACCGCGTATCTGGCAGGTGCTGCGTATATCCCGCATCGAACATGCCGAGTTGGTCCAGCCGACCGAAAAGGTTGACATTCCGGATGTTCCTGCATCCGAACTGCGCAAGTGGAGCTTCGATAACGGCACTCCGGCCGTCTTCATCACCAATCAGGACGACCTGTCGTTCATCGACAGTCTGTCCGGTGCCACCGTCGAAAAATGTGGCGACGGCGAGAAAGTCCATCTGATCGTCTCCTCCGATTCCTGGTATGTCGCATTCTGCATCTCGCATGCGCGTCACATCACGGCTGTTGCACCGGAGACGTTGCGTACCATGATCGTCGCTCGCGCAAAGCACGAGCTGAGCATCGGCGACCATGAGAGCGAAGACTGACGGGAGAACCTATGCCTTGGTGGATCTGGCTGGTGCTTGTCCTGTTCATGCTGGCGATGTTGATCGCGGGTGGCGCATATGCGTGCATCCATGGCTATCAGGCTTTCAAGAACGTCGCAAAAGTTGGAGGACGTGCATCCAAACGTTTTGAAGCCATGTCCAAACCGCTGCCACAAGTGGAGAAGGACATGTCTCCATTCTTTACCCGACCGCTCAAGGATGCGACGGATCACTATGCCAGCGCCCATGCCGAAGTCATTCGGCGTCAAGGGGAGAAACGCACTCGTCATGCCCAGCAGTGGGCCGAATGGAAACATTTCAACGACTGATTCGAAAAGGAACCATGACTCATCATCGCCGTCGCGGCAACAACGGTATCGACAGGCAAACAAGCAAAGCGAACGCCGAACCATCACCGGCGCAACGGTATGCGGCATTCAGACAGGCGCAGTCAAAAAGAAAGTCGGTAGCCTCTAGGTTCGCCGAATCCATGCCGTTCGAATTGGATGATTTCCAGATTAAAGCCAATGACGCGTTGGAGGCCGGCGACAATGTGCTCGTCGCGGCACCCACTGGAGCTGGCAAGACGGTCGTTGCTGATTTCGCCATCTATCTGGCGCAGGAACGCAATGTCAAGGCTTTCTACACGACGCCAATCAAAGCATTGAGCAACCAGAAATACCATGATCTGGTGGAGACATACGGATCGGACAAGGTCGGTCTGCTCACCGGCGACACGTCCATCAACTCCGAAGCGGATATCGTGGTCATGACCACTGAGGTTCTGCGCAACATGCTGTATGAGCATTCCATGACATTGGAGGCATTGCGCTACGTGATCCTCGATGAGGTCCACTACCTCGCCGACCGGTTCCGCGGCCCGGTATGGGAGGAAGTAATCATCCACCTGCCGCAGAATGTGAGAATCATCGGCCTGTCCGCGACGGTATCGAACGTCGAGGATTTCTCCAAATGGATTGAATCCGTCCGGGGTGATACCACGTTGGTGGTATCCGAAAAGCGTCCCGTGCCGTTGGAGCAGCATGTGCTTGTCCAAGCCGACGACAATACTGAGCCTGAACTAATCGACCTGTACAGGCGGGATGCGAACGGCAATCAGACCGACAAACTCAATGCGCAGTTGGTGAATAGGCTCGATCAACTGGATCGCAAGGCGGCCAGACGCAGGGGAGAGCAGCGTCCCGACAAGCGCAAAGGTGGCAAGGGCGGCTGGAATGACCATTCCCGCAAACCGGAGCGGCATACCCCGCGCAGATGGGCGGTGGTCGACGAACTGAATTTCCTCGGCGTCCTGCCGGGCATTTATTTCATCTTCTCGCGTAACGGTTGCGACCAGGCTGTGGAACAATGCATCAATGCAGGTCTTGAACTCACCACCGATGACGAGGTACGCCGCATTCGCCGCATCGTCGATGAGATGGTCGAGGGACAGCTCAGCCAAGAGGATCTGAAGGCCCTACATTTCTCGCAGTTCCGTTTCGCGCTTGAGGAGGGGTTCGCGCCGCATCATGCCGGCATGGTCGCGCTTTTCCGTCAAATCGTCGAGCGATTGTTTGAAGAAGGCTTGGTGAAGGTCGTTTTCGCCACGGAGACGCTTGCCTTGGGTATCAACATGCCGGCACGATGTGTGGTGGTGGAAAAGCTCGAGAAATTCGATGGCACAGGCCATGTCGGACTGACACCGGGGGAGTTCACCCAGTTGACCGGTCGAGCGGGTCGGCGAGGCATCGACACCATAGGACACGCGGTGGTCGTGGACCATCACGGCTTTATACCAGCGACCGCTGCCGCATTGTCTAGCAAGCGCGTCTATCCGTTGCATTCCAGTTTCAAACCGACTTTCAACATGGCAGTGAACCTGCTTAATTCTAGCGATTACGAGACGGCTCGCATCACGCTCGACCGCTCATTCGCACAGTGGGAAGCTAACGAATCCGCCTGGCAGCTTGAGGCTCAGATGGATACGCTTCGCAAGGCATTGGATGGATACGAACAGGCCTTCGATTGCGAATTTGGCGATTTCAAGGAATTCATGCGCCTGCGCATGCGGCTAAGCGATTTGGAGAAGAACGAGCGTCGCAGACTCAAGCATGAGGTTTTCCGTACGCAAAAAGCGCGCGGGGAAGCGTTCAAGGCTCTTGACAGACGTATCGCGAAGCTGCGTGAAGAGGAACGCGAACACCCCTGTCGAAAGTGTTCCGATATCCAGCAGCATCTTAAATGGGGACATCGGTGGGCTCGTGAGATGCGTGAATTGGAACGGGTACGGAATCGGTATGATTCGCGTACGGGTTCGGTCGCACGCCAGTTCGATCGCATCTGCAACGTGCTCGAAGAACTCGGATATCTCCAGAGATTTGAGGGAAGCGCCGATGATCAGGTCGATTATCGACTTACCGAACAAGGTCAGTTATTGCGCCACCTGTACAGCGAGCTGGATCTGGTGCTCGCTCAAGCGATTGACGATGGCGCGTTCAATGGCCTTGATGCGGCCGAATTAGCCAGCGTTGTCATGTCCCTGATATACGAGCCGCGCAGGGGCAGTGGGGGAGAGCCCCGTCACTATCCAGGCGGAATCCAAGGCAATGTGGCTGTCTGCGCGGCACAGCTCAAGGGTGTGCACGCGTCGATCGCCATGTTGTGCGAGGACCATGCGCTTGGCGAGATGCGTCAGCTTGATTTCGGAATCACCGACGTCGTTTACGAATGGGCACAAGGGGAGAGTCTGTCACGCGTGCTATACGGCACTGATTTGACCGGCGGCGATTTCGTGCGTAGTTGCAAGCGTCTCGCCGACGTATTGCAACAGATTGCCGTAGCAGGCCCGTATCTGGGCAAACGAGCCGAAACGCTTGCTTCAATCGCTAAACAGGCCTACGAAAGCGTCAATCGTGGTATCGTCGCATATTCCGGCGTCGATTGATTCATGGGCATTCCCAAGGGAATCGGGGAATAAACAACACGTCCGAACTGTTCTGTAGCTTAGAGTGAGCAGATAATCCAAGGAGGCAAAGGCAATATGGCAGAGCGCAGCCTACGAGGCATGAGCATTGGCGCAAAGTCGCTGGAATCCGATGACAATGTGGATTTCGCGGCACGAACCGACGTCGCATACATATGCCCAAAGGGACATCGTACGATTCTGCCATTCGCCGAGGGTGCAGAGTTCCCTGACGAGTGGGAGTGCCGTTGCGGCGCCGTCGCCCACCGTGAAGGTGACGATGACAGCGAAGCCGATGAAATCACCAAACCGACGCGTACCCATTGGGACATGCTTATGGAGCGTCGTACCGAAGACGAGCTGAAAGCGCTGTTGGAGAAGCGTCTCCAGATGCATCGTGATGGGTGGTTCCCGGATTACGAGTGAGTTATTTTCAGCGACTTGCATTTTGAACAACACCTGAACGAATGCCCGGTCATTGCGACCGGGCATAATCGTTATCGATACCGCTCAGATACAACAAATCAGGGAGAAGGTCAAACCCATGTCCGAACATCCGAAAAAAGTCGTTCTGCTTGACCTTGATGGCACGCTCACGAAATCCGATCCAGGCATCATCGGCTGTGTCGTCAAGACGTTCATGGAGATGGGATACCCGGTTCCGGACGATGCCGAACTGCATCGCTTCATCGGCCCGGCCATCAGCGAATCATTGCAGCGTAACGGCATTCCGGATGACAAGCTCGACGAGGGCGTACGAATCTACCGCAAATATTATTCCGATGAGGCCGTATTCGACGATCCGAACAATCCTGGAATGAAGGTGCCGGGACGTTTGAACAACACGATTTATCCCGGTATTCCCGAACAACTTGCCAAACTGCGCGCCGATGGGTACTATCTGGCGGTTGCCAGTTGCAAGCCGCAGTATCAGTGTATTCCGATTTGTGAGCATTTCCATCTGGACACCATGGTTGATGGCATCTATGGCGCCAGCAAGGACAATTCGCGCCTCGATAAGGACCAGGTGATTCGTTGGGCTTTCCAGCACATCGGTTTCGACGAGAACGCCGGAGACAAGGCTCTGATGGTCGGCGATCGATGGACCGACGCGGATGGCGCCAAGGCGTGTGGTCTCGATTGCCTGGGCTGTGGCTGGGGTTATGCGGAACCTGGTGAGCTCAAGGCTCATGGAGCGTATCGCGTTCTGGATTCCGTGGATGGGCTTGCACAGGCCGTCGAGGAATATTTCGCTGAGGTTTTCATGAACGCATCCTGATGAAATCCGCATCAAGGATGCTACGTCATTGCATGTGAAGCCCTGATCATACAAGAAGGCCGTTATGTCAGAAACGTATGGTCAAGGCTTCATTTTCCTTGAAAATCCGCCATTCCCGAAACGCCGATAATGTACGGTACATCACGTTATGTTCGGTTTCCAAAATACGGATAAAGTCCCAATATGTGAGATGAAGCACGTCACGGCCATTGGCGTGTCGCTTGACCTTACCCACCTTGCTCTGCGTATTCGTCAACTCGTGACCAAGTTTCGACGTCTGCGGGGTAGTGGCGGTTTTCGAGATCGTGCAGTACTTGGCAGCGGCTTCTATGCTGCTCACCTTGTCCAGGTCGATGACCTCGAACCGCTGGTTTTTCATCAGGGGAGCGGAGTAGCCGCAGCGTTTCGCCGTCTCCACCCATTCGGCGGCATACGCGCCGCTGAAATCAGCCGCCTCGGACCTGGAAAGCTTATGGTCGAAGATGTAGTAGCAGTGGAAGTGATCATGCCAGCCGTTAGCGTGACTGTATGTGACCTCCATGGCGCGCAGATAGCCGATTTCATGCGTCCGGCTAAACAAATCCTTGATACGCCGGTGGCTCCTGGACTTCCGCCAAACCTCCTGCGCCATCCTGGTCACAGCCTTTAGCGAATCACCCCGCTTATGACGCAC
>NZ_JBNMKH010000074.1:0-8770 GCF_050874245.1 Bifidobacterium sp.
GGTGGCGATTCGTCCGAATATGCTGTATACTATGTTGCTGTTGCCCCTCTAGCTCAACGGTTAGAGCAGCGTCCTTTTAAGTCGTGGGTTGTGGGTTCGAATCCCACGGGGGGCACCGGCCAAAAGCCTTGAAAGCCAATGTTCGCAACGGTTTTCAAGGCTTTTTTCGTTTGATTTAAATTGATATTTTTTGGGCAAACCCATCTAAAACCCATCACAATCACATCCATAAACACATGACACGCCATAAATCTGCATCAACTATGTGAAGGTATTGTAAACGCTTCTTCAAGCATCATAGCCGCTTCTTCACTTTTTTGCCCGCGGGCTATGTATACCCTCTGGGTAGTCGAAACATCACTGTGCCCTAGATAATCGGCCACATCGAGGTCGGCTAACCCTTGACGGTGCAAGATGCTGGCGCATGTCTTGCGGAACGAGTGGGACGTAATACGCAGGTTTTCACATCCCAACTGCTTTCGCACGCCGCGCAGATGCCTATCCAACAGTCCGACGTCGCGAATACCGCCTAACGGCATAGGGAACACGAGATCGTTAGGTTTGCCGCCGCCTCTAGACGCTTGCACGTCATGCCGCCGCTGCAATAGTTCCATGACACATGATGGGACGGATATGGTACGCGCGCTGGTTTCGGTTTTCGCATGCTCCTCTAGCGCCATCCCCTTACCTTTGACGCGCTTTGCAATCCTTTTAACGGTGACAGTGTGGTGTCGGAAGTCCACGCAGTCCCAGCACAACCCCAACGCTTCACCCGCACGAAACCCAGTACCCGCCATGAAGCGGAATACATCCGCCTCATCGTTTTCGGCCAACTTGCTATCGTCAATCGCCTTCAATACGTAAGGTAGATCTTCAAGTGGGATGGCGTCTGAGCCCCTCTTACCCACGTGCTCGATTCGTTCCAGTTCGTTTACGGGATTGTGGACTAACGCACCCTCCCGTATCGCCATGCCGAACATTCCACTTAGCACTGTCCTGCAAGATTTAGCTTGGTCCGCACCGCTATGTCGGACAACATAGTCGATGAAATCTTGCAATCGAGCCGGAGTGGCTTCTTGTATGGCGTACGCTCCGAGGCGCTTGGTGATATGCCGGACCGCCGTGCCGTATGTTTGGATTGTTCCATTCGTGCGTTTTGCTCGAACGTCGAACATGAATCGTTGTGCTAGATCTTCGAGTTTTGTGTCCAAGTCAATGGTTCCAAATGACCGTTGCCGAATGTTTTCACATGCCTTTTCGACGGCCATCTGAGCGCCGAGTTTCGACGTGCGGGTCCGTTCCAGCTGCCGCAACCTACCATCGTTGCAGCGGACCTTGCATTTCGCGGTCCATTTTCCATCCCCACGGACATAGTTGATCGCACCGTGCTGGCCTATGGGCATCTTCGGTCTAGACATTCACGCTCCTATAGTTTCGTGCGCTTATGCTGCGATTGCAATTATTTCGCATCACTCGTTGTAGGCAACGCTGTTGATATAAGAGGAAATCAGAGTTACTATTTTCCGCGCTTTGGAATCAATGTCTTTCATGGCATCTGGGAGTTCCACGCCGAGTGCGTTCAACAGATTCGTTTCCGAAACCCATGAGAACAGCAAACCCGTATTGGAGCCTTCCGGGTCCTCGCTCTCGACAATCTCCTTCACTGAATCGACTTGATTGGTTAGTTCAATCGCAGTACAGACTACTTTTATCTGCCGGGCATCCGGAGCACCTTCTTTCGCGCACAAGGAGAACTCATTAGCTCCAAACAAGCGGCACACCCCCATTGGCGTCAAGCCGCTAAAGGACCCCGACTCTATTCTCATGAACGGCCTATCCAAATCACACAGAATCGACAGCGGATTGACGTTAATGGTCCGTGCGATTTCTATCAGACTCGACAGGTCCATGCGCCGTCGTCCATTTTCAATGTTGAAAACAAGCTGCCGCGACACACCGGAGTTGGGGAATTTTTTCGAGACTGCAGCAGCCAATGTTTCGGCAGTATACCCAGCCGCTAAACGGTATGTTTTCAACCTTTTTCCGACTTCTGGGAAGTCATTCAATCTTGCATCCATAGTTGCAGATTAGCAACAACTGTGGATAGCTGTTTGCAATTGTCGATACTTGTAATCTATTGTATGTAATTGCAAGGCGTAATCGATTATCGATACTTTGCAACGACAGCCTATCAAGGAGGAAGAAAAATGACTGAAACTTGGGACATCGAAAAAGTGGCGGAGCTAATGGGTATCACCAAGGACGCCGCATATCATCGCCGCACGTACCGACCGGAACTAATGCCACCCGCCATTAAGGTGGGGCGTTTCATCAGGTTTGACCCGGAAACGGTACGCGCTTGGATGAAGGAGCACACCGAACAGGGGATGCATGATCGCGCATAAAAAAGGCGCCGCATCGACTGCCATCGACGCGACATCCAGTGAACTTAACCGTAGTTCTTCATCCAACATAGCCGATTTTTATTGGCTACTCAACTACCGCAGGCTGGTTGCGACCGGGGTCATCCCGGAGCCTCGCGGATTCTATTACGGCGATGGCGTGGCTCGAAATTTTAGTGGGCAGCCATTTGAACCGCTGAATTGGGTTTATCTCAGGGAAGGCAACCATTCGTGACTATCGATTTTGAAGTAAAGGACCGTGCGCAGCTTGACGAAGCAGCCGACAACGTGGACCGTCTCGCCCTCGCAGTCGGCAGGGACGCCAACAACCACGGCGTACTGGACGGAGTCCGCACATGGTTCGCCCGGTTCATCAAGACCCAGAACAGTGGAGATCTCGACGTGCTGACCCTATGGACGGTGCACACGTTCCTACTCTCCGTGCTCCCGTGTTCGCCGCGGCTCATCATCGACTCGCTGCTCTACGGAGCGGGTAAGACCACCACTCTGGAACACATCGAGAATCTCGGACATGAGACGTTCATCGCGTCCGGCATCGGCAGCCCGGCCCTCATCCCCCGCATGGTAAGCGCGGCAGGTGATGAGTCCATCACGTTGCTAATAGACGAGGCTGACCGTACTTTGGACCCGAAGAAGGACGGCGTGGGCGACCTCATGGCCGTCATAAATTCCGGCAGCAAACACGGTGCCACACGCCCAGTGCTCGTACCAGACAAGGATAAGGGTTGGAAGGCCGAAGCCATGCCTACGTACTGCGCCGTAGCAATGGCCGGTAACGCTCCCGCGCTGCCGGACGATACTCGTTCGCGCTCCTTGCACGTGTACCTGCTGCCCGCTTATGACGACGACATCGACGAAACCGATTGGGTGAGTGACGACACTCTGACCACCGCCGCTCAATCGCTGGCCGACCAAATCGCCCAATGGGCCTCCGATAACGCCGATCTGGTGAAATCCATGAAGCCACATCTGCCGGAGGGATGCAAGGGCCGTACAAAGGAACGATGGGTGTCGCTGGCGAAAATCGCCGCCGTCGCCGGTGGTGACTGGCCGGACCGTGTGGACAATCTCATATCCGCCGACTTGGAACGCATGAAACGTGAGCGTGAGGATGGGCTGACCAACGTTCCGCCACGCGCCTTGCTGCTGCCGGACCTGCTCGACGTGTTCGGCAACCTCGACTTCATGAGCACCACCGGAATATGCGAGGGGTTGGCTCGCATCTCTCCCGAACGTTGGGGTGCCGAGTCCCCATATGGCGCTCCGATTTCACGGCAGCGTTTAACTCGCATGTTGAGTCCGATGGGTATTCACAGTTCAAAATCCACCGGACGGCAGAACCGTTGCAGGGGCTACCGACGCGCCGACATTCAACGTATGGCGGAGGCGGCACATCTTACGGAGAGTACCCCGAGCAACCCCCTATAACCTATGTGTCCCATTCGATGCCCTACCTCCATAGTCATGGGACACGTGGTCCACGTGGGACACGTGGGACACACCACAAACGTTCGTTGAACCGCCGAACGCCTTGAAATGAAAGGAATCCGCTATGAGAAACACAACCAAACAGACCACGATCGTGCACTTGGTGCCAACTTGGAAACTCAAGCCGGAAACCTCGCCAACCGCCCTATGTGGGGCTGGCGTCGAGGTGCCGGACACGACCGGACATGCCGGACCCGGAACACCCATAGACACGGAAGGGTGCATTGTGTGCGCCTTATGCGAACTGTGCCAGACGTTCGGGGACATCCCGGAACCACCGGAATCTACCGCGCACGCCGAACAGGGGAAGCTATTTTGAGCATCCTCATCGAACCGTTGTGCACCGGTGTCGCGTACCTAGTCGTCATTTGTGGTCCGCCTGCCGCCTTGATGATGGCCGACCAAATCCGAGAGAGGAGGAAACATGGACGCAACGTTTGAAGGTATCGAATGACATCGTCGCCATCGCGGCATCAGCGATAACCGCGACGTTGAGTCGTGGCAAATTACGCCGGACGCCGAGATCTATTGTCCACGCTGTTTTTGGACGACGTTCTGGCCGCTCGAACGGCACCCGTCCAATTGGATGGGATACCGCCAACTGTAATCATCATGCGCCGCCTACGCGCTCACGTAGGCATCGTGAAAGGAATGAGAATGACGAAGAACATGATTGAGACAACCGCAGACGGCAGCATTGTACTGCCTACCTACTCCCACGCTACAGACGGATGGAAGTTCACCGAAGCCAAAGACGGGATCCTCATATTCCAACCGGAAAACAAAATGCTCGGTATGGAATTCAACATCTTCATCGGATGGAACGATCCGCACCCGCACGCGGAATTGAACCCAGCAAGCTCACTCACGTTCACCGAAGCCGAAAACCTGTATGACGTCGCGGACGCCGTGGACTATTACCATGCATGGCTCAAGGATTGCGCGGACGCTTTTTCATGGATCCAGACGATTGACGCCGAGCTCGGCATAGACACATTGACCATGCGAGAGTTGCGCCACCGCGACACGCCGGAAATTTCAACGGAAAGCGACGAAGACGAAGCGGATACGTTGCCGTTCGTCTGGGCTGACGCCGGCATGGAATGCAGCGACTCCGCAGACGGGAAAGTGTTTGAGTTCACGGGAGGTGTCGGCGTGCCGGACACGAACGTCTGTGCTGTCACCCGCCAAAATTACATCGTCAGTGCCGAAGGGCGCACCAAGAATGTCACTTGCTCGTTTGAGCTTCAAAGTGACCCGCTGCCCTTGGATAGGGCGTATCCGGCTGCCGCGGCCATCGCCCTCGCCGCCGCTGGAATCGAGATGAACGCGCCCACGCCGTCCGCTGATGAGGTGAACGCCCTCGCTCGGCTGCTGCACGGGTTCGCGCTCGACACCTTCGTTAAGGGGGAGGCACTGCATGACCGCGTTCACGCCTGAGCAAATGGCCCAACTGGCCGAAGCCAAGGCGAAGGCCGCGACGCCCTCGCCCTCGCCTGAAATCGCCAAACTGCGTATGCAGTTGGCGCACGAACGGGGCGCGAAAAAATTCTACAGAAATAAATACAATAACCTGCTTCGCACCATCAAAACACTGAAATAGAAAGGAAACGAGGAAATTATGAATAATAATGAGAACATTGAAATCATCGAAGAACAGCTCCGTATCATGGATGCCGACCTCGAGGGGGCACGCTCCATGATCGACCGCATCCAACACGAACGCGAACACATCGAGTACGCCGTCAAGGCGTTGAACCCACGCTATTTCGCCGTCGAGAACGCCGAGGAGGTGGCCGACCATGAGTGAAGCCCTCGCCACCGAAACCGTTGAGAACGCGACTGCGGAACCGTCTACCGATACCGTGCAGACGCCTGAACCGAAGCCGAAGCTTGGGGATGCCCTCTCACGGCATGACGCCTCACGTGAGGCAGCGAAGTACCGCACGCGACTGCGTGAAACCGAAGCGGAACGTGACAACCTGACCATGCTGCTCACGAAGGCACGCCGCAGCATGGTAGGCAAGGCGTCCGCCATGAACGTGGTCATCGACTCCGGACGCGCCGACCTGCTCGCCATGCTAACCGACGAACAGATCTCTGAAATGTTCTCTGATGATGGAGAACTCGACAGCGACGCCCTCGCCTACGCCATCAAGGAAATCACGGACGCGAAGCCGTACTTCCTCGCCACCACGCCGCGTAGGAAACCGCAGCAGACCGAGGACCCGTTGGCACGCAAGGTAGCCATGCAGGCCGAGTTCCCGTCCGGCACCTCGCACGTGAAGGGCGACCCCCTTAGAGATGCCCTACGCCGCAAACGGTAACTAGACACAATGTCCAATTTGTCTACCCCTCGAGGTAAGATGAACGAAGTTCATTCCCGAGGAATGGCCGCACTGCCCAGAGGGCGACGCGCACACTATTGCGAACCTAATAGCAACCTTCGCAAAACCACCCGCGCCGCCTGAAGGGCTTTTTTCATGCCTTCGCAGCGCGAAGAATCTAAGGACTTACCAATTATGAGCGACACCATTACGAACGGCCTGAAATCGTATTTTCAGGATACCAATTTCGTTCCGGCAATCGAGGCCGCGCCGGACGCGCTGATTCTGAACCCGCTGTTGACCACTCTCGCCGCGACCCCCGAGGGCGACGCCACGCGCGTTCGCATCCCATTCATTTCCGAAGACCCGACCGCCGCCGTGGTGGCCGAAGGCGCCGAGATTCAGGCCGGTGACCCGAAGCTGGCCGAAGTGGCCTTCGGAACCCTTAAAGTCGGACTCATCCACCGCGTGTCGAACGAGGCGTACCGCAGCGTCGCTGCGGGTCAGAACACGGATAACCCAACCTCGGAACAACTCACAGAATCGTTGCGCAGGTCCATCACCGCCAAGCTCGATGCACTGTTCCTGAACGAGGCTAAGGACGCTGAGAACGTGGCGCATCCGGTCGGCCTCGCCCAGAGGGACGACATTATCGATGGCGGCACCATCACGCCCAAGACGCTGCTAACGCCGCTCATAGACGCTATTGCTACGATCAGCGATAACGGCGCTTCACCGACTGCCATCCTCACATCCAATAGCGCTTGGGCAAAATTGCTCAAACTCGCTTATGCGGATGGGCGTCCCGTGATTAATCCGGACGCTCAGACCGAAGCGATACCGCAGCTGCTGGGATTGCCGGTGGTGCGCAATGCCGCTGTTCCCGCCGATACGCTGCTGGTGCTTGACGCTGCGAACGTCGTCGCCGCCGCGTCCGACATTGACGTCGAGACCAGCACGGATGCATACTTCGGCAGCGACTGCACCGCTATCCGCATCCTCTCCAGAATCGGTTGGGACTTGGTGCGCCCGAAGCGCACCGCACGGGTGAAAATCAACCTTGCCGCCGCCGCGTCAACCGGTAAGTAAATTCTCCCCCGTCGTTAATCGTCGGCGGCGGGGTACGTTCCATCCAGTCGGTGCTTTAACCTCCTTTCCACCGGCGAGGCGAAAAATATACGGGGGTGTCGTGGTTCCTGAGGCGACACCCCTTCTTTCTATCCACGCCACGTGTGATAATTAGACATGGTGATTAATAAAGGCCCAAATACTTGTTAACACCAGCCGCGCGTGAAGCACGGTAGTTCAAGCGAGACGTTTGGACGAATGGATTCAAGAACGCGAAATATTGCATTCTGCCTAATCGACGGCTTCGATGTTTATGGTCATATTCTTGAATCGGCAGATAATTGGCCCCGCGGCGAGTAAGCTGCGGGGTTTTCTCGTATCCGAAAACTTCCTCTCGGAGAGAGAAGGTTTCCAAGTTGAAATGCTCTCAATGAGAGGAATTCCAAACTTGCTTTAACCTAAAGGAAGTATCAGAGTGGAATTATTTTAGAATCGAATAATTCCAAAATTGCGTGCGTACTGCACCCAATGTCAAAACTAACGACGTTAGATTTGAAATGGAATTGGTACATGATGCACGTTTGAAGTGGACACTCGCACAATGTGCGCTTGATCATCCAAGCTTGAAGCTAAAGGTTGGGTTGCAATGTGGCAAAACGCACAAAGTGCAAGATGGCAAAGGTGCCGATGGAACGTTTGGCAAAACTAACGTCGTAGGATTTGCTAGATCAGCTTCACCGTTGGAGAACCTGAAACTTGTACACAATGTGTCGAAGTTTTCAAAACTTTATAGTCAAGGTTTGAAACCTCGACTCAACGAGACGAAGTTTCCTCATGGGGGCTGGGGAAGGGTCCCCCAGGGGGATGGTCGGGGCCGTCGGGTCAATGGTAGAAATAGTGCGCGCCGTCTGAAAAAGTCCGCGCACGAAACGTGACATTGCTGGGAGGCTGCTCCGCCTATCCAACGATTACGTTGGGGATTACCCCGCCTGTTATGGCGGGGTATCGAAAACCTACAGCAAGGGGGTAACAGATGGATACCACGAATATCCGGCTGCTTAACGCCTATGGTGCCGTGACACCTTGCAACGGAATCATCCTACATCGATTCAGTTCTCGACGCGCTGGTGTGTCCCACGTGTCCCACGTGGACCACGTGTCCCATGACTATGGAGGTAGGGCATCGAATGGGACACACACATGAGTCAATCCGCAAAACCCATCTAAAACCCATCACAATCACATCCATAAACACACAGGCAGATGCATCTAATCCTTGATTTTTCAATGCTTTACGACAGATTGATACAGGTGCGTACATCACCCCCCATGCCGTCATGATTACGTCGTGGGTTGTGGGTTCGAATCCCACGGGGGGCACCGGCCAAAAGCCTTGAAAGCCAATGATTGCAACGGTTTTCAAGGCTCTTCGTTTATCCGATGCAAGGGGTTATGAAGGGGAAA
>NZ_JBNMKH010000075.1:0-8455 GCF_050874245.1 Bifidobacterium sp.
ACCCTGGTAGATGAAAGCGGTTCCAGGCAAGCCCAGCATGACCAAAGCGGCGGCACGCGCGCGGCGGGCGGCCGAAGCCGGATCGATCGGCGGATTCGTGCCATTGGACGTGACCCACGCCTCGATGTCGGTTCCCGTCGGAACACCGAGACGTGATGCGATTCGCGGCACATCATGGTTTCCCAGCACCCAAGTGGGAGCCGTTTCAGCGGTTTTCGCATACTTCCACGTGCGTTCGATGGAAGCGCGGTACGCATCGCGATCCCAATCGGCTTTCTCCAAGGAGAAATCGAAGATGGCGCCGAGCTCGTCCTGCCTGGCATATTGGAAGACACGTTCGTTGAACGGCGTCCAGGATTCCCCGATCGCGTATTTCGCGGGCTCGTACTGGTTGAACAGCTCACGCCATTCGCGATAGATGCCGTGGACGGCGTCGCGATCCCACATCGGATCGGAACCGTCGGCGGCCTGCGGATATTGCTTGGTCGGATCCGGACGGTCACGCAGCGGCTCGCGCAGGTCCTTGGCGAGACCGTGGGAAACGTCGATGCGGAATCCGTCCACGCCTTTGCCGCACCAGAACCGGAGGATGCCGAGAAACTCCTCATGCACCTCGGGATTGTCCCAGTTGAGATCGGGCTGCTCCTTGGCGAAGGTGTGCAGATAGTACCAGCCGTCGCCGCATGGTTCCCAAGCGGATCCGCCGAAATTGCTCAGCCAGTTGGTTGGAGGCAACTCCCCGTGCTCGCCTTTGCCCTGATGGAATATGTAGCGGGCGCGTTCCGGAGAGCCGGGCGCCGAAGCCAGAGCCGCCTGGAACCATTCATGTTGGTCCGAGGTGTGGTTCGGCACGATGTCGATGATGACTTTGATGCCACGTTCGTGCGCCCGCGCGACCAGTTCGTCGAACTGCTCCATGGTGCCGAAACGCGGATCGACCGCACGGTAATCGGCCACATCGTAGCCACCGTCCGCCAACGGCGACGGATAGAACGGCGATAGCCAGATCGCGTCCACGCCCAATTCGCGCAGATAGTCGAGTTTGCCGATCACGCCCGCGATATCACCTTCGCCATCGCCGTTCGAATCGGCGAACGACCGCGGATAGATCTGATAGACGACGGCGTCACGCCACCAGTCGTCCTGTGCCGGGAATGCCGCCGACATAGCTGCTGACATACGGATCACCCCTTGACGGAACCGGCCAGCATGGCGCGGATGAAGTAGCGCTGCAGGAAGATGAACAGCAGCATCGTCGGAGCCATGATCAGCAGCGCGCCCGCATTGAGCAGCACCACGTCGGTCTGGTATTGGCCCACAAAGGATTGCAGCGCGCCGGCCATGGTGCGCTTGTTCGGGTCGTTTTCCAACACCACGGCAAGCAGGAACTGATTCCACGTGGCGAGGAACGTCAGAATGCCCAGGGACGAGATGGCAGGCAGCGCCAACGGCAGCTGAATCGAACGGAAGATGCGGAAATGGCCGGCGCCATCGATGCTCGCGGCCTCGATGAGGTCGCGGGGCATCTGCTCGAAGCAGGAGCGCATCCAGACGATGCCGAATGGGATGTTCAGGCCGATCAACGGCAGTATCAGCGCCAGACGGGTGTTGAGAATGCCCATGTCGCTGATCTCGTAATACAACGGGGTGACCAAGGTCTCGAACGGAATCGTCAGACCGACCAGGAACAGCGCGTACAGCAATCCCTTGCCGGGAACACTGAGCTGCGCGAAGGCGTATCCGCCGAGCGAGCAGAAGATGACCACGCACGGCACCACCACGACGACCAGCAGGATGCTGTTCAGCAGCAGCGGGGTGATGTTCGCGGTCTTCCACGCATCTACGAAATTCTCCCAATGCGGATGCGCCGTGAACTGGATGCCTTCGGGCATGGATCCCTGCGGCTGCACGGCCGCGGAGAACATGCTCAGGAACGGCAGAACGCAGAAGATGACGGTCAGGGCAAGCATCACACCGCCGGCGATGCGGGTTGTCTTCGATTGCTGCATGGTAATCACTGCTTCTTTCCATTGACAAGGCGCTGCAGCGGGCCAACGACCAGCAGCACCAGAACCATTAGAGCCACGGCGAGCGCGGACGCCAGGCCGACGCTTTGCTGGGTGAAGGCGAGCCGGTATACCTGCACGCCGGGGACCATGGTGGAGGTGCCCGGGCCGCCTTGGGTGGACATGTAGACCACGTCGAAGCTGGCGAGCGCGGAAATGATGGTCATCGTAAGGCACACGCCGATCTGTCCGCGCAGACCGGGCAGGGTGATGTAGAACAGCTGGCGCCACCAGCCGGCGCCATCGAGGCTTGCCGCCTCATACAGGGATTGGTCGATTCCGCCGATTCCGGAGAGCAGCAGCACCACGCAGAAGCCGAGCTGCAGCCAGAAGCCGATGACGCCCACGGCGTTCAGCGACGTCGATTGGTCGCCGAGCCAGACATGCGCGAAATCGCCCAAGCCGACCGCACGAAGCAGCTGGTTGACGGTTCCCTTATCCGCCAACATCCAAGTCCAGGCGACGCCTGCGGCAGCTCCCGGAATGACTCGCGGGAGGAACAGGCAGACCTGCGCAAAACCGCGCGCACCCTTGGATTTCATGTCCTTGATGAGCACTGCGATGATCAGACCAAGGACGATCGGGATGATGGAGAAGAAGATGATGAGATAGAAGGAATGCAGAATCGATCCATACAGGTCGGGATCGGTGAAGACCGTCTTGTAGTTGCGCAGACCGACGAATGTGCTTTCATCGATTCCGTTCCAGTCGTAGAGGGAATACCAAACGGTCTGAATGATGGGCCAGAGTTCGAAGATCGCGTAGAACAGCAGGGCCGGCAACAGGAACAGCAGGCTGATCAGCCCTAATGACATCTTGCGCTTCGTCTTGGCCTGAGTATGGGTATCCATGTTTCACCACACCTTAGTTTTTACGGAATGTTTCCGGAGAGAGGAGAGAAGGAAATCGGGCGGAATGGAAAGGATGCATTCCGTAACATTCCGCCCGATGGATTTGCTGTTTGGGAAAGTGGATTCAAGCAGCGTTGCGGGCTACTTGGCTTCCTTTTCGTATTGCTTCTGGATGGAATCGACGAACTGCTGCGGAGTCATGGTGCCATCGAGCAGCGATTGGAAGCCCGGGATGATGGCGCTGGCCTGCATGCCCGCGGTCGCGTTGTTGATGTAGTCGGTGGTGTTGCCGGTCTTCACCAGTCCTTCGTAGGCGGTCAGCACCTGGCCCAGCAGCTGGTTGTCGGTGCTCGGGGTCTTGCCTTCGCCCACCGGCGGATAGCCGTTGTCCACTGCGATCTGACGAGCCTCATCGGACTGGAGGAAGTCCAGGAACGCCGCCGCGGCGTTCTTGTGCTTGGCGTTGGTCGGAATACCGAATGCGGAGACGGCGTTCGCAGCAGCGGAACCGGAGTCCGCCTTCTCGCCCGGGTAGGCAATCCAGCCGGCGTCGTCGCCAAGGGCGTCGTTGATGGACGCGGTGTACCAGCTGCCTGCGGGGAAGAACAGCGCCTCGCCATTGCTGAAGCGGCTCAGCGCGGTGGAACCGTCAAGTGCGAGCGCATCCTTGGAGAAATATCCGGCGTCCTGCCAATCCTTGATCTTCTGTGCGGCCTTGAGAGCTCCCTTGGTGTTGAACGTGGCACCGTCCTTCTGGATGATCCAGTTCTGCACGGTGTCGCGGCCTTCGTAGTTGGTGAGCAAGGCCTGGTAGATGTAAGAAGTACCACCTTCCTTGGCCGGCATCATCATGGCCAGCTTGCCGGCGTCGGTGGCTTTCTTCATGTCGGCTTCGAGGTCGGCCACGGTGGCCGGAGCCTCGGTGATGCCGAGTTCCTTGGCCAATTTCTTGTTCCAGTACAGGCCGGTCATGGAAATGCCGTCAGGCACCGCGTACAGGCTGCCGGATCCGATCTTGCCATTGGAATCGACGCGGTACACCTGGGTCTGGGAATCCGGAAGGTCCCATCCGTAGGCCTTGGCGTACTCGTCCAGATTGACCACGTGCTTGCCGCGCACCGCGGAATTGATGTCAGTGATGCGGGCGATGTCCGGAGTGTCGGCCGCGGAGATGACGCGCGGTCCATTCTGCTGCGAGGTGTTGTCAGGATCGTAGGTCGCTTTGATTGTGATGTTCGGATACTTCTTCTGGAACGCCGCGATCAGCTGGTCGTCGAAGGTCTTCAAACCGGCGCCGTCCCACAGCTTCAGTTCAACCTTCTCTTTGCTGACATCGGTGCTGACCGGTTCGGAATTCGCGTTGGACTTCGACGATGACGATCCCGGGCCACACGCGGCGACGGATGCGAGGCAGGCCACCGCCATCGCTCCGGCGATGAGGGTTTTGACGGATTTCCCAATCTTCATTGATGTTCCTTTCCTTGCGGGAATCGACGCGCATTCTTGCGATGCGATTACCTAACGCTTGCTCTCTTTGCTAAGCGCTTAGCTAAAGCATAAAAGAACGTTATGCAAGTTGTCAAATTTTCTTAGGTATCGTTTATATCGGCGTGTCGAACCGGTTTTATTCTTGAAATTCCAGTGCCTTAAGAGCTGTCAATCGCTATTTCCAATCGCAGAAAAACAATACATAATCTCAACGCTTAGCAGCGAAATCAGACCAAATTCAGGGGGTTGCCATATAATCGTTTAGCATATTGGGCATGCATTGCAAGGCAGCTATTGCGAAGCAGGCATTCATCGCCAGCAGGGAGGAACCATGGCGCGAACAACCATCGAAGACGTGGCGAAAGCGGCAGGAGTCTCCACATTCACCGTCTCACGTGCGCTACGCGACATGGACCACGTGGCGCCGCGCACACGAGAGAAAGTGCTGAAAGCGGCGAAAGACCTGAACTACACCGTCTCGAAAGCGGCATCATCGCTGGCCAGCGGCCAAACCAACCGCATCGCGCTGCTATCCAGGGACCGCATCGCCGGATGGTTCATGGGAGAGCTCATGGACGGCCTGTACGACGTGCTCAACCCCGCACGCTACGATCTGCTCGTCTACCGCGCAGGCAACATAAAGGAACGTTCCACGTTCTTCACCAATCTGCCAGCCAACCGCAACGCCGACGCGCTGATTATGACCGGATTCCCCGCCACCGAACAGGAGGAACAGGCATTGACCAGCATGGGCATGCCGATCATCCTGGTCAACTCGCCCGAAACCGACTGCTGCCAAGGATCGGTGGCCATCAACGACGAGGAATCCGAGACGACGCTGGTGCGCTACCTGGCCGCCATCGGACACCGCAAATTCTGCTATATCGGACGCAAGGAGCCGCTGCCCGGCAGCCAATGGGGACACGACACCCGAGCGGTCGGATACCGCAACACCATCGTCGACCTCAACCTCACCGACTGCGGTATGCACTACATCGATCTCGCCGATCCACTATCCATCAAACAGACCGTCGCCACGATTCTTTCGCTGCCGGAACGGCCGACCGCGCTATGCGTATGGTCCGACCATTACGCGCTGCCCGTCATCCACGAACTGCGCAGCAACGGCGTGCGCGTGCCGGAAGACATGTCCGTGGCCGGGCACGACGGATCGGATGTGGCCGCCAGCATCAAACTGACCACCATGGCGCAGCCCGCACGCGAAATCGGACGAATCGCGGCACGCAAAACATTGGATCTCGCCGCAAAGAAAACACTGGACGAGCCGCGCACAATCATCCAGACCGTGCTGACGCCCGGCGACACGACGCGGCCAATCGCTCACGAATAGCGATTGGATGGCTGACGGACGGGAGGGAAACGTCGGCTAATTGGACGAATAACTCGGTTTCGTGCTCGAGAAATCTGGTTTTTCGAGTATGGGGGTATATTTCAATGCGATTCGCATGGAAACTGCGCCCCCGTATATGCTGCGGGAACCATTCGATGACGGGAAACCGACTTTTTCGAATACGGAGGCAGAGCGATAGAAACCAAAGGCACAAAGGTCAGGCACACAGAACCGACGCGCGGCCACTGATATATACGAAAATACGAAAAGCGGGAATCCTCGAAAAAGGGGAAACGAGGATTCCCGCTCGGCGCTGTGAAGTTTTACTTCACAGCGCCCCTCATCACACCACCGACGACCCACTTTTGAGCGAAGACGTAGACGATGAGCACCGGGGCCATGGCCATCAGGTAGGAAGCGAAGGCCATCGGATAGTTCGAGGTGAACTGGCTCTGGAACACATACTGCGCCAGCGGAATCGTCTGGTTGCTCTGGTCGGTCAGCGTGATCAACGGCAGCAGGAAGTCGTTCCAAGCCCACAGTGCGGTCAGAATGGCGATTGTGGCGTTGATCGGTCCCATCAGCGGGAAGATGATCTTCCAGAAGATGCGCCAGGTCGAAGCGCCGTCGATGCGCGCGGCCTCTTCCAGCGAAATCGGAATCGAACGAATGAAACCGATCGCGATGAACAGGTTCGTGCCGATGCCGAGAATCGTGTACAGCACGATCAGGCCGAGCTGGTTGTCGAGATGCAGCGTGCCCATTTCCTTGGCGATCGGCAGCATCACCACGGTGAACGGCACGAACATCATCGCAAGGAAGAAGTAATACAGGAAGCGGAAGAACCGCTTATCCATATTCCTTGCCACGGCGTACGCGACGAACGTGTTGGTCAGCAGCGTCAGCACCACCGCGCACACGGTGATGATGGCGGAGTTGAGCGCGGCCTTCGGATAGTTCACCTTGTTCCACGCGTCGGCGAAATTATGCCACTGCCAGCTCGTCGGCAGACTGAACGTGCCCGCCTCGCCCGGGGTCTTCAACGCGGTGACCACGGTGAAATACAGCGGCACGAGCACGGTGAGGCTCAGTACCGCGACGGCCGCGGTAAGCCACCAATTGATCTTGTGATCCTTATGGATCTTCTCCGGCTTGCCCTGCGATTGGTTTTGCGTGGCGGCCGGCTTCGTTGCAACAGTTGCGCTAGTCATGATATTTCCCCTTTGCCTTCGACTTTGCCTTGCACGTTCCTCAGACCTTTTCCTTGCCGCTGAAGAACTTCAGCTGCACGAACGCGAGAATCGCCAGCACGATGAAGAACGTGACCGCGTTGGCCATCTGGTAGGAGTATTCGCCGTTGCCCAGGCCGTTCTGGAAGATCAGGTAGGAGACGGTTTCGGTCTTGGAATCCGGGCCGCCCTTGGTCAATGCCATGATCTGGTCGAACGCGCCGAGCGAGTTCTTGAGGCTCAGCACCATGTTGATGGTGAAGAACGGGCCGATCAGCGGGAAGGTGATCTGCCAGAAGTTCTGCCAGGCGTTCACGCCGTCGATGGCCGCGGCCTCGTATATCTCGTTGTCGATGGTCTGCAGGCCGGCCAGATACAGCAGCGTGGAGTAGGCCACGCCCTGCCAGACCGACAGGAAGACGATCGGGAACCATGCCAGTTTGGGGTCGGAAAGCATCGACGTGGACAGCCAGTCGATGTGCAGGGCCTGGCCGAGCGCCGGCAGCGGCGTCATGAAGATGTACTTGAACACGTAGCCGATGACCAGCACCGACAGGGTGTACGGGATGAAGAAGATGGCTCGGAAACCGTTCTTGAAGGCGATTCTGGAATTGAGGAGCACCGCCAGGAACATGCCGAGGAAGTTCGTTCCAATGGTGATCAGGATGGCGATGAAGATCGTGAACAGGTAGGCGTGGCCCACACGCGAATCTTGGAACATCGCGATGTAGTTCTTCAAACCGATGAATTTGTAATCGCCGTATCCCTGCGAATTCGTGAACGAGTACATCGCGCCCTGAATGAACGGAAGGTACAGGAAGATGCCCACGAGAATCGCGGCCGGAACGGTCATCCAATAGAACGCCGGATCGACCTTGCGCTTGGAGAACTGCGAAACCTTCTTCTTCGGCTTCTTGGTAAGCTTTGCAACGGTATTGCCAGTCATTGTCGTTCCTCCCCTCACCTGAAGTTCCTGGCTTCGATCTTGTCGTATTCGGCCTGCATGCCATTGACGAAATTGCTGACGTTGCCCGACTGGACCAGCGTCTGCAGGAAGCCTGCGGTGTTGATGCTGCCCGGCACGTAATGATCGCAGAAATCGGTCAGCCTGCCCGCCTTGTAGAAGCTCAGCACGCCGTTCAACGCCTTATCTCCCACATAGGTGTCCTTGTACGGGGTGAACGCCGACTGCTGCTTGGAATAGTCCTTCACGTTCTCCTCGCTCATGAGGAAGTCCACGAATTGACGCGCCTCGTTGTAGTGCTTCGTATGCGCGCCGATCGTCAACATCACGTCATCACCGGCGGTGAGCTGCTGCTCCTTGGCATTGTCGGTGGCGGGCATCTGCGCGAACCGCAGATTGGCTTTCTTGTTGATCAGGCGCACCTGCGGAATGGCGTACGTGCCGAGCGGCAGGATGGCGGCTTTGCCTGCGGCCAGATCCTGCGTGGCCTGCTGGTAGGTGACGGC
>NZ_JBNMKH010000076.1:0-8445 GCF_050874245.1 Bifidobacterium sp.
ATCCGGAGAGCCGGTCTTCTCAAGGATCTTCGCTTCTCGCTTGGTCAGCGTCTTGGCGACGGTGCGCGCCGCGAATCCCTTGGAATCCACCCACGACATGATCGGATCGTTGACGCCGAACGTCGTCGGCTTGCCGGGGGCGATCACTTCATGGCCGAACAGCACGGCCATTTCGGCATCGGTCACGTCCTTGACCCGTCCGGTCAGGTAGTGGCCGAGCGCCGGATCGGCGGCGCAGTCGGCGGCCGCGCAATCGCCGGCGACGGTGTGCGGGATCTCCAGCGGCAGATGCTCGGCGCTGTCGCCGACCAGCAGCGTCCATTCGCCGCTTTCCGTCTTCCACGCATTGGCGGCGACATCGAAGTGACGGAAGGTGTAACGGTCGAAATCGATATGCACGCTCTTGCTTTCGTGCGCGGCCAGCTCAATCTTGGCGAAGCCCTTCAGCTCGCGGTCGGGGTGCAGCACACCGCCCTGCGGCGCGCGCACATACAGCTGGGCCACGGTGGCGCCGGCGACGTCGGAATCGTTGGTGACGACGAAATCGACGCCGGTCGCGGTGGCGGTGATCGCGCTGTACGTGAACGTGGAGTAGCTCAGGCCGTATCCGAACGGGAAGCGCACGGGCACGCCGGCGGTCTCGTAGTAGCGGTAGCCGACGAACGGGCCTTCACGGTAGATCGCATCGCGTCCGATGGCCGGATACCAGCCGGAGCTCGGGCAATCCTCGTACCGCATCGGCCAGGTTTCGGCCAGATGGCCGGACGGGTTGACCTCGCCGGTCAGCGCGCGCACGGTGGCGGAGGCGCCGGCCTGGCCGGACAGTCCCACGTACAGCATGGCGGCAACGTCGTCGAACCACGGCAATTCCACCGGGGAGCCCGCGACGAGCACGATCACCACCGGCTTGCCGGTCTTCGCCAATGCCTTGACAAGCTCGTTCTGCACCTGCGGAATCGCCATGGTGGAGCGGTCGAGACCCTCGGATTCGCTGCGCTCGTCGAGGCCGACAACGGCCAGCACCACGTCCACGGTGTCCTTCTTGGCGAGCGCCACGGCGTCGTTCAACAGCACCTGGTCCGGCTGGCCCTGGCGGTCGTAGCCCTGCTCGTAGCCAGCCAGCACGAGGCCTTCGGTGTGCTTGACCTCGTCGAGGATGTTCTCCTCCTTGGTGGCGTTCACCTTGGATGAGCCGGAGCCCTGGTAGCGCGCGGTCGCGGCCATGTCGCCAATGACGGCCACGCGGGTGCCCGGCTTGAGCGGCAGTGTGGCCGCGTCGTTCTTCAGCAGCACGCTGGAATGTTCCGCGACCGTTCTGGCGATGTCGTGGTGGGCTTTCGCGATGTTGTCCTTAAGAAGGTCGTCGCGGCCGACGCCGACGAGTTTGGTCGCGGCGGCGATTTTGGCGACTTCGGCGGCACGCTTGTTGATGTCAGCTTCGGACAGCGTTCCCGCCTTGACCGCGCCTTCCAGCTCGCGCACGGAAGTGAAGCCCGGTGACGGCATTTCCAGCGATCCGCCCGCTTTGACGGCCGCCACGGCGGAGTTGGAGCCGCCCCAATCGGAGACGACCATGCCGTCGAAGCCCCATTCGTCGCGCAGGATCTCCTGCAGCAGATGCTTGTTCTCGTGGGCGTAGACGCCGTTGATCTCGTTGTAGGAGGTCATGATGGTCATCGGCTTGGCTTCGCGCACGGCGATTTCGAAGCCGGTCAGGTACAGTTCGCGCATGGTACGTTCGTCCACGACGGAGTTGCTGGCCTGGCGGCGCAGCTCCTGGCTGTTGACCGCGAAATGCTTCGGGCATGCGGAGATGCCGTTGCTTTGGATGCCGCGGATCAGGCCGGCGGCCATGCGGCCGGCGACGATCGGGTCTTCCGAGTAGTACTCGAAGTTGCGTCCGCACAGCGGGTTGCGCTTGATGTTCATGCCCGGGCCGAGCAGCACGTTCACGTCGAGGTCGTGCGCTTCCTTGCCCAGCGCCTTGCCCATTTCCTCGGCGAGCGCCGGATCCCAGGAGTTGGCCACGGTTCCCGCGGTCGGGAAGCAGGTGGCCGGCTTGGATGCGCCGAGGCCGAGATGGTCGCCCTCGCCGAGCTGGCGACGCACGCCGTGCGGGCCATCGCTCATGACGAAGCTGGGGATGTCGGCGCGATCGTTGCCACGCGAATCCCATTCGGATCCGCCGGACAGCATCGCCGCCTTCTCAACGATCGAAAGGTCTTCAAGTTCCATTGGTTCTCCCTCGCACTAGATTTTCGCAACCCGCTTCACCAAGCCTGCCCTGCCTGGCCCGCGCTGTTTTTCCTGCGATTTCCCGCTGTCGCACCGCGCCGCATCGCGCCGCCACGCACGTGGGATTTCGCCGCTAGTTTGATTGAACCAGCTTTTGCGTCGCCATCGCCGCCGCGTTACACAACCTGTCGTTTTGTGGACACAATCGGCACACGGCCGGGAAACGCATCGGAAAACAGACACCGCTGTCGGCAAACTGCAGCAAAAAGGACGGCGCCCGCTGTTATTGCGGGCGCCGTCCGGGGCAGTGTTTGATTATGGAATCAAAGGTATTGCGATTGGTTTCGCATATTCAGTTACTTGGCGACCACCTTCTTCCGCCGATCGATGAATCGCTTGATGGCGATGATTTCGAGGACCGCCAGCAGCACACCCAGCACCGCGTCGGCCACGATCATGGCGACCTTCCACACCGGCATCGGATCGGCCGGCTCGCCATCCGCGTAACGCCAGCTGTTCGCCGCCGTGTACAGGATATGGTGGGCGGCTTCGCGCATGGCCTTCACTGAGGTGGCGCTGTGGTCGGTCACATGGTTGGTGGTTTCGGTGGTGGCGAGCATCGCGTCGGTGCCGCCGCGGATGGCCTGGTCGGCGGTCTGGTAGGCGTAGTTGGTGCCGGAGAAGTAGTCCGTTTCCACGAAGCCTTTGAAGCCCCATTCGCCGCGCAGCACGGTCTGGTTGAGCCCGGTGTGGGCGCTGGAATACGTGTTGCCGATGTAGTTGAACGATCCCATCACGGCCTGCGCGTCACCGTCGGCCTTGATTACGGTTTCGAACGGCTTCAGGTACAGTTCGCGGATGGACTGCTCGTTGGCCCAGGTGCACAGCTGGCCGTTGCGCTGGGTCTCCTGCTCGTTCAGGGCGAAGTGCTTGATGAAGGCGTACACGCCATGTTCCGCGGCACCGAGCACCTGCTGGCTGGACAGGTCGCCGGTCAGGACCGGGTCTTCGGAGAAGTATTCGAAGTTACGTCCGGCGAACGGGGAACGGTGCAGGTTCACGGACGGCGCATACCAGCCGGATACCTGCATTTCATGGGCCATTCCGCCGATGGTCTCGCCGTATTCGCGTGCCAGGTCCTTGTTCCAGGAGCAGGCGAGGACGATGTTCGATGGCAGGCCGATGGAGCTGACACCGGTGAAGTTGTCCTTCAAAGCGGCGGGGCCGTCCACGTCGGACAGACGCACTTTGCCGATCGACTTGATGGCCGCGTTCTGGTAGCCGGCGTTGGCAATGAGGTTGTCCATGTCGTCGAAGGTCAGCTCGTCAAGCAGCTTGTCCCACTTGGCGTCGTTGTAATCAACACCGCGCAGGTCCGCCAGACGCAGGCCGTTCTTGGCTCCGGTGGTCGGCATCTTGTCGGAATCCTTGTCGAACTTGGTCGGATCGTAGTTGCCGGTGTTGTAGAACGTGGACTTGTCCTTGTCGGACATGGAGTAGTCGGTCGGGCCGGCGAGCGCGGCCTTCGCGTTGGCGAAGTGGTCTTTGCGGCTCAGGTAGTTGAGTCCACCATTGGCGTCGTCGAACACGTTGGTCGCCACGGTCTTGTCGCCGTTGTGGGTGTTCGAATCGGAGTCATACGTGATGGTGTCCTTCACCGTCACGTCCTTCGAATCGATCACGTGATGCGAGTCGGAACGGATGGAGATCGCATAGTCGCCCTTCTCCAGCACGTACGCCTTCGCCTTCTGGTAGTCGTAGGACGCCATGTCGTCGTCATCGAACTCGACCTTCACGGTCTGGGACTCGCCCGGCTTCAGCTCCTTGGTCTTCTCGAAATCGACCAGGTTCGCCGTGGCCTTCTCGATGCCGCCATTGGTGTACGGCGGGTTGTAGTAGACCTCCACCACGTCCTTGCCGGACCTGTCGCCCGTGTTCGTCACGGTCACGTCGAAGCTGACCTTGCCGGACTTCGCATCGTATTTCACATCGCCCATCTTCTGGTCGAAGGACGTGTAGGACAGGCCATAACCGAACGGATACTGCACGGTGTCGTCGTAATTGATCAGACCCTCATCCGAAGCCGTCTCATAGTAACGGTAGCCGACGTAAATGCCCTCGTTATAGTTCACGAAATGCGGGAAGCGGACGCCACGGGCGGAGTTCACTTCGAATTCCTTGACATTGTCGTATTCGAAATTGCCGAAGTTGTTCCAGGTCGGGTTCTTGGTCAGATCGGTGAGGAAGGTGTCGGAGGTCTTGCCGGACGGGTCGGTCTTGCCGGTAAGCACTTCGCCGAGCGCTTCGAAGCCGGCCTGGCCGGGATGCGGTGCCCACAGCACGGACTTGATTTGCGGATAGTCCTTCACGAAGTTCAGTTCGAACGCGTTGGCGCCGTTGTAGACCAGCACGATCTTCTTGAAGTTCTTCGCCACCAGGTCGATCATGTTCTTCTCGGACTGGCTCAGCTCAAGATAGTGGGTTCCCTTCGGGAAATCCTTGTACGACTTGGAATTGTCATGGTAGGTGACGTCCTTGGCCTGCATGTCGGTGGGCAGGTCGAGACCTTCGCCGCCGAGGCGGCCAATCACGACCATCGCGGTGTCGGAGAAGTCCTTGGCGTCATCGATGAGCTTGTCGCCGTAAGTGTTCGCAGCGGGTTCCGGCAAGGTCCAGTCAGCGGAGGTCACGCCGATTTCGCCGCGTGACGTGGAGTAGTCGGTGTAGAACTTGGTGAGCTCCTCGTTGGTTTTGAAACCGGCATCGTGCAGACCGTCCAGCAGGGACGTGGTGTCGTATGCGTCGGACAGCGCGCCGGAACCGGTGCCACCGTAGATCGGGTTGGTGGAGGCCCAGCCGAACACGTTGATGTTGCCGGCGCTCTGCATCGGCAACGTATCGTCGTTGTTCTGCAGCAGCGTGATGCCTTCGCGCTCGATGTCCACCGCAAGCTTGTTGGTTTTGTCGATGGTCTTCTGCGTCAGCTCATGCTTGGTGGCGGTGGCCATGGTCAGCATGCTGCTCAGCGGGCCGGTGAGCGCCATGGAAAGCGATACGATCGCGGCGATCGCTACGACCACCCAGCTGGTCGAATGCACAAGCTTGCGTGCGGCCTGGTTGGCCACCGTTTTCTTATTGACCGCGATGGTCACGATGATGCCCAGCAGCAATGCCACGACGATGGCGATCAGCTGCGGCCGTATCGATTGGATTACCGCAATGACGTCATCCATGTTGATCTCAAGCATGACGATTCCTTCCTCGGTTTCTCTGCTATTCGTCTCCGCCTCAACGCGGAACGCTTGACGGCATCATTGTCGGGAAAAGGAAATCGTTTATCTAATCGAAAAGCAATACCTACCAGTATGCATTTTTTGCATATATTACATGACTGAACTTGAAATACCAATATTGACAAGGGTTTACTGCAGTTCATCCAATCGGAATCAAAGCCGGTTGTCCAAGGAAACCCCGGACAACCTGTCACCATCGGAGCATAACCTGTCCACCCATCCACCCCCTACATATTCAGGTGTGTCGAATAGTGCGCACATATCCCGGCCATACGAAAACGCCAGTATCCGTTGCCTACCTTTTCAGACGCTCACGCTCCGAGCAAGGTCAGCGGCACCACATGGATGCCCTCGGGAGTGGTGTAGGAATACGCGCCGTTGCCCACCAATACCATAAGGAACGATGGATCCCGCTGCCGGGCATAAGGATTCGCGGTGACCTTGTCTTTCATCCGCAACAGCGATTCAACAGCTTCGGGCACCTTGCTCTCACCGAGTTTGATTTCGATGGCAGCCCACCTGCCGTCCGGCAATTCAAGGATAACGTCTGCCTCCAGTCCTTTTTCGTCCCGGTAGAACGACAACGACGGCTTGTCTGGCCCATCCCAGGCCGAGGCGTAGATTCTTAGGTCTCGGATTGCAAGATTCTCGAACAGATCGCCAAAGATCTGCCCCTCGGCAAGCAGTCGCGTCGGATTCAGACCCAGTGCGGCGGCCGCCAACGAGGGATCGGTGAAGTACCGCTTCGGTTTGACACGCATCCGGTTTTTCGCCTTGATGGATGAATCCCAGCAGGGCAGTTCCTCGATGAGGTATTCGCGCTGCAGCATCTGGATGTAACTGGAGACGGTTGACCGCGCGGGTTCCTCGTCCTGCGCTTGATCATCCGCATAGAGATCACGGATCAGGGTCTTCATCGTTGCCGCCGTGGCGTTGTTACGGGCAAGCGACATGATGGTGCGACGCGTCATGGCCGGGCTTTTGCCCATTCTGGGCGCGTTGTCCTCTATGACGGCATTCAGGTATTGCCGTGGAATATATAACGCCGCCCGCAGGGGACGATCCTTCGACGCGGGCCAGCCGCCACGGCAAACCCATTCCGCAATGTCCACCAACGACGTGGATGCGGTTGCGCGTGGACAATCGCCGTCGAAAAGGCCCTGCAGCGAGACCTCGCCGGAGGATTCCCCAAGTTCGGCAAGACTCATAGGCCACATGCGCAAGTGAGCGATACGGCCGGCACCGCTATGCTCGTAGGATTCGGTCGGCGGCGCACTGGAACCGGTGAGAATGTATTGCCCCGGCCGGTTGGCATTGCTGTCGATGTCATGCCGAACGGCGTCACGCACTTTGGGCACGGTCTGCCATTCGTCAATGAGATGAGGTTGATCGCCGATAAGGGCGATGGTCGGATCCGCTTCGGCCAGAGGAAACACATTCTGGTCGTCCAGACTGGTCATGCTGTTGGCATGTGCCTGACCGGACCATGTCTTTCCACACCATTTCGGCCCGTCGATCTGAACCGCACCGAATATCTGCAGCAGCGTCTCGATTTGCCCATCAATGAGCCTTGGAATGTAACCCTGTGGTTGCAATGCCATGTTTCCGCCTATTTTCAACGATTAGGAACCGTCATCTTACATTTTACGCCGGTTCCATCTTACATTTTACGCCGGTTCCATCTTACATTTTACGCCGGGCTCAGCGGACGCTCGGCGCGCATTTCAGCGAGCGCTGACAGGCCAGACGCACCATACGGCGTAGGAGATCAGCGGGCAGATGGTGGCCGAGACCATCACGTCGGTCGGATAGTGCAGGCCGAGCAGCAGACGCGAGCAGGCGACCGCGAACACGAGCGCGACGGCACCGAGCACCGCCCTGCGGAGAAGCACCCGCCTTTGGCTGGTCTCGCCGTCGGGAAAGCGTTTGCGCGCCAGGTTGCGCACGGTGAGGATCATCATGACCGATACGATCACCGCGGCCGCCGTGTGTCCGCTGGGAAAACTGGAATCGCCCGGCAGCAGGCCGCTGCCGAGGGCGGTGATCGGCCGTGGCCTTTCCACCAGCCATTTCACGCCGGTCACATACACAATCGGCGCCGCCGAAACGACGACGTCACGGAAAACCGTCCGTCTGCTGCCGGTGATGCGCAGGTCGATCGCGGCCAAAACCGCGACCAACGCAATGCAGCCGACCGTGGAGAACAGGTACGCCAGCACCGCCGAGCAGTCGTGCAGATATTCCGGCCATGCGGCAAGCGCCTGCAATACGTTGGTCTCGCGCGTGGTCGCGACCGTCGAATCGCGCAGTGCGACGCCGACCATCGGCACGATGCAGCACAGTATGGCGGTCGCGGTGACGACGGCGACGGTTTTTGCGATGTTCCCGTTTTTCGTATGCATGGCACGATATCGTAGCCGCGCATTCACCGCCAGTTCACCGCCTGAGACGGCTTTTGCCAATATCCGCACGTTTCATACGACCATCGTCCGTCACACACATGCCGATTCTCGAAACGATGGCTAAATGGCTAAATATATTTAAATATAAATAAATACGATGCAGCCATTCCACTCATCAACCGCAGTGAACATCCGATACCAGGCGAAGGCTATTCCACGGCATCCGGATCGTATTCCACCACGCTGAGCGCGACCACGCCATCCGCGGTGTGCACGTACACGTTCGCCTTGCCGCCGATGTCCTCCAACCCTTCGACAAGATGGGAAATCGGCTCGGAATCCAATACCGGCAGCACCTGGGCGACCCCGTCGGAATCGGTGACGGTCAGGGTGTCATCCAGATAACCGGTGGCCAGTGTCTCGTCGATGGCGTTTTCAAAGTCCGTCAGCTCGCGGATCTCCGCTTCCGCAGCCTTGTCGGCGGACGATTCGATGGCCCGTTCCACTGTCTCGTC
>NZ_JBNMKH010000077.1:0-8329 GCF_050874245.1 Bifidobacterium sp.
ATCTTCTTCTCCATCACCCTGCCGGAAATCAAGCTGCCGTTGTTCTACACCACCATCATGACCACCACGGGCGCCTTCAACGTGTGGGGCCAGCCGGTCATGCTGACCAACGGCGGACCGAACTACCAGACCCAGGTGCTGCTGATGGATATCAGAAACCTCGCGTTCCCCGCCGGCCCTGCGGCCGCCGGCATGGCTTCCGCAATGGCATTGCTGCTGGGCATCATCCTGATGGCCATCGCCGCAATCCAGCTGATCTTCATGAATAAGGAGGACTGAAGATGTCCGCTGCAACCACCGTCAATGTCGCAAGCGCGGCAATCCCCGAAAACAAAACCAAAAAGATCTCCCCATCGCTGATCGCCGTCTACGTGTTGCTCGTCGTGCTGGCAGTCGTCTGGCTGCTCCCCGTGATCTACACCGTGACGACCTCGTTCAAGTCGGTGGCCGAATTCACCTCCAATGCGTTCAACTTCCTCCCCGCGAAGTGGGTGCTTGACAACTACGTGACGCTGATCGAGGCGTCCGCCAGCTACCCGGTCCTGAACTGGCTGGGCAACTCGCTGATCATCTCGACCGTGTTCGCGGTGCTGTCCGTGTGCATCGTCGCGCTTGCCGGCTTCGGCTACTCCCGCCTGAACTTCAAGTACCGCGATACGCTGTTCTTCGTCCTGCTGCTCATCTCGATGTTCCCCGCCGTGGTCAACATGATCCCGCAGTACCGCATCATCGCATCCCTCGGCTGGGTCAACACCTACTGGGCCTGCATCATCCCCGGTCTGGGCAACGTGGCGAACATCTTCCTGGTGCGCAACTTCATGAAGGGCATCCCGAAGGAGCTGGACGAGGCAGCCGAAATCGACGGCGCCACCGACTTCCAGATCTTCACCCGCATCATGCTGCCGGCCATCCGCCCGATCCTGATCGTCATCTTCCTGTTCAGCTTCACCGGCGCCTGGAACGACTTCCTGTGGCCGACCTTGGTGTTCAACGACATCAACAAGATGCCGGTCACCGCTGGTCTGCAGCTGCTGAGCAACCAGATGGGTCAGTACAACCAGATGGGCTCCCTGATGGCGGCCACCTGCATGGCCATCATCCCGACCCTGCTGCTGTTCCTGTTCGCGCAGAAGTACTTCCTGCAGTCCCTGAACATCACCTCCGGCCTCAAGGGCTGATATTGACCGAGTAGGATAATCCGAAGGTCCGTCCCGCACGGACGGGCCTTCGGACATTCTTCCCGAACAGCGCATTGCGCATCGGACGAGGCAACCCCACGGAAAGGACCGATATGAATCCGCAAGGCAACACCATGCAGCCGCCGGCACCATTGGCTCGCAAGGCGGAACGAGTGCTGATGACCATCGCCGCCGCCTACAACGTGATCATGGCGTCCATCACACTGTTCATGTTCACCAGCTGGTTCAAAGGCCAGGCCTACGATCTCTTGGAACGCAACGGCCTGCTGAAAACGGACTATTCCGCGGTGGACAACGCCTCGACGGTGGCGAGTATCTACGCGCTGTTGGTGCTGATCATCGGCATCGTCAGCTTCATCATGTCCATGCGGTGCCTCACTCCCGGCACCACCAGCCGGTGGGTGATCATCTGGCTGGCAATCGTGATGGTCTTCTCTCTGGGCACGATGGACATCATCGGGCTCGCGCTGTACTCCATCACATTGGTTATTTACTTGGCCCGCAACAAGGCCATTGCGGCTCAGCAGGACGCTATCCGCAAATGGGCTCGTTCGCATCAGGGCTGATCCTCCTTCTTCCTTCCTGAATAAAGCTGTCGCTCTCGTGGCGGCGGCTTTTTTCATATCCTGGCATCCCGTCATGCGTCGTTGCATGTGTGGCGCGCCAATCGTAACCCAATTCAGCAATCCAATCCATTAATCCACATTCACAAGGTGAGACCATGACCGACACAACCGACGATTACGGCTATCTGCTCGTCCACTTCATCGAGGATCCGGACGGCTATGCCGAGAAGATCTACATGGATATATCCGACGGCGACAATCCGCACCGTTGGGTGCCGCTCAACGATGGAAAGCCCGTGCTGACCTCGCACCTCGGCACCACGGGCGTGCGTGACCCGCACATCATCCGCAATCCCGAGACCGGCAAGTGGTACATCATCGCCACCGATCTGCGCGTGTTCGGAGGCGACGATGGCGGCTGGTACGAATGGAGCCATCACGCCAGCACGAACCTCATCATCTGGGAATCCGGCGATCTGATTCACTGGAGCGAGCCACGCATGCTTGACGTGTCCCGCAAACCGGACGGCTCCCATCTGGAACTCGGCATGGCCTGGGCCTGCGAATGCCTGTGGGTGCCGGATTACTATCCGCAAGGCCACAGCGGCGGCCGTGGCGCGTTCGTCATGTACTGGTCCAGCACTGTGTTCGACGGCGATGACAAGACGCACGACGACAAGAACGTCTACTGCACCGTGCTATGGGGCGCCACCACCGATTTCACGCAGGACACGTTCGAATACGGCGGCGTGTTCATCGACAACCACGGCGACGCCATCGACACCACCATGATCCAACGTCCGCTGCCGGACGGCGGCACGCGCACGTACCGCATCACCAAAGACAACGCGCACGGCACCGGCATCTGGATGGACCGCACCGACGCGAAGCGCTGGTGGGAGCCGGGAACGGTCTGGACGAAGGTTCAGGACCGCATCGGCGCTGGCTACGTGCCGGACGGTAATCCCGGCGGTGTGGAAGGGCCTGCGGTGTTCGCCAACCATCACAACAACGGCGGCACGGACGACGAATGGTATCTGTTCGTGGACGTGATTCCGTCGATTGGCTACCAGCCGATGGTCAGCCGCGACCTCGACAAGGGGTGGACGCCGTTGCGGGCGGATGATTACTTCCTTACCGAACATACGAAGCATGGCGGCGTCGCTTCGCTGACGCGCGCCGAATACGACCGTCTCGCCCGGCACGTGCATTCGTTCTGATTGGTGCCGACGGGCCGCGCTTGACGGTTCTGCTGGTTCTGTGGTTTCGCTGATTTTGCTGGTTCCGTGCGGGGCGTGTGCGCGTCCGACAAAACACGTCAGAATACGGTGCAACAGGGCAAAATAATGGGGCTTCCCGAATGTGGGAAGCCCCATTATTTATGTCGGCGAACGTCCGTTGCTTCAATCCGACGGCTATGGCTATTGCTGTTGCTGCGATCCGCTGTCGCCGCCGCTTTGATCGGAGTTGCTGCCACTGTCGCTGCTGCCGCCGGTGCCTTCGTTGCCGCTCTGCCCGCTTTCGGGCGTGGTGTTCGGCGTGGGCGTCGGTTGTGTTGGCTGGGTGTTCTCCGTGGTGTTCGGGGTTTCGGTGGTGGTGCTCTGGCTATTCGTGGATTGGCGCCACTGATTGTTGGTATAGCGCTTCTGCGTATAGCTGCTTCCGCCGCCGGTGCCCCAAGTGCCGTCGGGTCCGCCGATCTTGCCGTTGTCGGTCGGCTCGGTGAAGTTCTCGACAGGCTGCCCCTGAAGGGCCTGGCTCATGAACTCCTCGAACAGGTGGGACGGATATCCGGTGGAGGAGACGCCGTATCCGGCGAATTCCGGCACGACTTGGGCGCTGCCGTCTTCGGCCGGATTCCAGATGGCCCACACATTGAGCAGCTGCGGTGTGTACCCCACGAAGGAGGCCGCAAGCTCATCGTTCGCCGTACCGGATTTGCCGGCGACCTCGCGTCCCAGACGTTTGGTGATGCCCGCCGCGGTACCGTAGGTGGTGGTGCCTTGCATGGCCTTCTGCACGAGATGGCAGTCATTGGCCTCGAAGACCTGATCGTTCTCCTGAGTGGTCTTGTACAGCTCCTTGGAGCCGTCCGCGGTGGAGACGTTGTCGACGATGTGGAGCGTATTCTTCACGCCATTGTTTGCGATGGTGGCATGGCCTTGGGCCAAATCCCACACGGTGATGGCGTTGATGCCCAGGATGTTGTACGTGGTGGTCTCGTCGATGTCTTCCTTGATGCCGGCCTGATGCGCGATCTGGGCCAGCTTGGCCGCGCCGAGGTGCTTGTTGACATCCATAAACACGGTGTTCACCGAGTTGGCCGTGGCCTGGTAGAGATTGATATATCCCCAGTTGTTGTTCAACGCGTTCGGCACGCTTGCGGTGACTCCCGGCTTGGTTTCGAAGACCTGTCCGGAATTGCCGTTGAATATGGTGTTGAAGTTCACGCCTTGCTGCGCCGCACCGAGCAGGCCGAACGGCTTCATGGTGGAGCCCGGTTCGAACGTGGCCTGGGTGGCGTTGTTGAGCTGCTTGGTCAGATAATCCTGGCCGCAATATATGGCTCTGACCGAACCTGTCTTCTGCTCCACCGCGATGCCGCCTATTTCGATGCTTTCCGGCATGCCGTCCGGACGGGTGTCGCCCACCTGCTGGATCTCGTCCTGCATGGTCTTGTCCAGCGTGGTGACGATCTTATAGCCGCCGGTCTCAAGGTCCTCGGCGGTGAACGCTTTGGAATTCACCAGCTCGTTCTTGACGGTGGTGAGCAGGTAGCCGTTCGGCCCCGACATCTGGTTGTTCTGCTGCATCTCGATGACCTGCGGGAACGCAGCTTCCTTCTTCTGGTCCGGTGTGATGTAGCCGTCCTCATCCATGATGCGGATCACACGCTTGAATCGTCTCTCGGCCTGCGTGGGGTTCGCGTCCGGATTCCATACGCTCGGTCCCGGAATGATGCCGGCGAGCATGGCTGCCTCGGAAAGCGTCAGGTCCTTCGCATCCTTGCCGTAGTACGCCTTGGCCGCCGCCTGAATGCCGTATGCATTGCGGCCCAGGTAGATGGTGTTCATGTAGTTGCACAGCACCTGGCTCTTGTCCTGCGCCTGCGCGATTTTGATGGCCAGGAACGCTTCCCTCAGCTTGCCTGCGTACGACGTGGTCTCGCCCAGATAATACCGTTCCGCGTACTGCTGGGTGATGGTGGAGCCGCCCTGCCTGCTGCCGGTGGTCAGATTGTTGTACAACGCGCGTGCGATGCCGATGGGGTCGATACCTTTGTTGGTATAGAAGGAACGGTCCTCCGAAGCCACGATCGCATTGCCGACGTAGTCGGGCAGATCGGCGCAACTGATGATTTCGCGGTTCTGCTCCGCGTAGCTGCCGATCGGCGTGGTGCCGTCGTTGTAATACACGGTCGTCTTCTCGGCCAGGGCGAATTTCTCAGGCTGCGGAATTTCCGTGGTGATGTACATGTACGCGAACAAGCCGATGCCCGCCGCGATGAGCGCTGCGAAGATGCCGAGTATCCATTTGAGTACGAGATGCTTGTGCTTCCTGCGTTTCTTGGGTGCGCGGTGCGAAGTGTGTTTCGGAGCGTGGGGCTGCTCGCTGAGCACTTCGCCATGCACGCCGTAGGCGGTGCCTACTCTCGGCGTCGTGGACGTGGCATTGCTTCTGCGCGCGCTTCTTGAGCGTGAGCTCACACTTCGTTTTCGTGAAACCATGTCTTCCACCGTAGCCGAACGACCTGAAAAACAGGGGTGCGGATGATCGGCTTCGTCAATGAAAACGAGTTTTTCCGCAGCTTTTTTACAAATCGACAGATTCTTGGGAACTGCCGCAATGCCGGTCCTTTTCAGAGATTTTCCAGATTCAAAAATGGTCTGCGGGTATGCTTGGAACCTGATAAACCTGCGAAACGCGTAATAAGAGGAGTCGTTTTCAGATGAGCATTCGAGTGGCTATCGCCGGCGTGGGCAATTGCGCCTCGTCGCTGGTGCAGGGCGTTGAGTATTACAAGGACACCAAGGACGAGGACAAGATCCCCGGCCTGATGCACAACAATTTCGGCGGATACCGCGTGCGTGACATCGAGTTCGTCACCGCGTTCGACGTCGACGCGCTGAAGGTGGGCAAGGATCTGTCCGAGGCGATTGGCGCCTCGCAGAACAACACCATCAAGTTCGCGGACGTGCCGAATCTGGGCGTCGAGGTGCTGCGCGGCCCGACCAACGATGGTCTGGGCGAGTACTACCGTCAGATGATCGAGGAGTCGGACGCGGAGCCGGTGGATGTGGCGCAGGTGCTGCGCGACAAGAAGGTGGACGTGCTGGTCTCCTACCTGCCGGTCGGTTCCGAAAAGGCCGATAAGGCCTATGCCCAGGCCGCCATGGACGCGGGCTGCGCGTTCGTGAACTGCCTGCCGGTGTTCATCGCCTCCGACCCCGAATGGGCGCAGAAGTTCCGCGACGCCGGCGTGCCGATCGTCGGCGACGACATCAAGTCGCAGGTCGGCGCCACCATCACGCACCGCGTGCTGGCCCGCCTGTTCGAGGACCGCGGCGTTCGTCTGGACCGTACGTACCAGCTCAACGTCGGCGGCAACATGGACTTCATGAACATGTTGCAGCGCTCCCGTCTGGAATCCAAGAAGATCTCCAAGACCCGCGCCGTCACCTCCGTGGTGCCGCACGACATGGATCCGCACAACGTGCATATCGGACCTTCCGATTACGTGGCCTGGCTTGACGACCGCAAGTTCGCCTTCGTTCGTCTGGAAGGCACCACGTTCGGCGATGTGCCGCTGAATCTGGAATACAAGCTTGAGGTGTGGGATTCGCCGAATTCCGCCGGTATCGTAATCGACGCCGTGCGTGCGGCCAAGATCGCGCTCGACCGTCATCTGGCCGGCCCGGTGCTGGCTCCCAGCTCCTACTTCATGAAGTCCCCGGCCGTGCAGCATGAGGACGGCGAGGCCCGTCGTCTGGTGGAGGAGTTCATCAAGGGCGATGTGGAAGGCACCGAGGAGCAGCTTGATGCCGATGTGGCGGCCGCGAAGGCCGCCGGCAAGGACGTGTGGCGCGCCTGATTGCCTGGTTCCCTGAACTGGACATGAGAAATCCCCAATCCGCCGAGAGCGGGTTGGGGATTTCTGTATGTCGTGATGTGGTCGATTTATTTTGGGGCATGAAGAATTTGTGGGTGACCGCCTTCGGTTGGTAGGGGCATATATTGTCGCATGATTCCGATTTTTGCGGCAAATTTTGAATCGTGCTACATCTGATACCTCGCAAATGCCCCCGTACTACGCATTTCCGTGCTATTGATACCCCCGAATCGCTATTGGAGGTTGAAAAAAGTAGCACGATTCCATTTTTCGCCGGAAAAACAGAATCGCGCCACATCCAAGCGTTGCGATGCTTGGATGTGGCACGATTGAAAGAGCGATTCGGACCTTACTTCTTGAGAAGCGGTTCGACCTGCTCCTCATACGCGGTCAAAGCCGTGTCGATCACCTGGTGCATGTCGTAGTACTTGTACGTGCCCAGACGGCCGCCGAACACGGTGTTCGGCTCGGCCTTCGCCAGCGCCTCGTACCTCGCGTACAGTTCCCTGTCGGCCTCCGTGTTGATCGGATAGTACGGCTCGTCCCCGCGCTCGGCGAAACGGCTGTACTCCTCCCACACCACCGTCCTGTCCGGGTTCTGCCTGTCGCGGCGCTCCGGGTTGAAGTTCTTGAACTCGATGGCGCGCGTGTACGGCACGTCCGCGTCGGAGAAGTTCATCACCGGGCATCCGAAGTGGTCGCCCTCGTCGTAGCGCACCTCCCTGAAGTCCACGGTCCTCCACTTCAGCTCGCCGAGCGAGTAGTCGAAGTAGCGGTCCACCGGACCCGTGTACACCACCGGCACGCCCGCCGCGGCCAACGCCTTCCTGTTGTACGGCTGGGACTCGTCGAAGAAGTCGGTCCTGAGGGTCACGTGGATGCGCGGATCGTCGATCATGCGCTCCATCCATGCCGTGTAGCCGTCCGTGGGCAGGCCCTCCCACGTGTCGCGGAAGTACCGGTTGTCGTAGTTGAAGCGCACCGGCAGGCGCCTGATGATGCCCGCGGGCAGGTCCTTCGGATCGGTCTGCCACTGCTTGCCCGTGTAGTTCTTGATGAACGCCTCGTACAGGGGACGGCCGATCAGGCTGATGCCCTTGTCGTTCAGGTTCTGCGGGTCGGTGCCCGCCAACTCGCCCGCCTGCCGTTCGACCAGGGCCCTCGCCTCGGCCGGCGTGTAGCTCGCGTGGAAGAACTGGTTGATGGTCCCCAGGTTGATCGGCAGGGGATACACCTCGCCGTCATGCGTCGCGTACACGCGGTGCACGTAGCTGGTGAACGAGGTGAAACGGTTCACGTAGTCCCAGACGCGTTTGTTGCTCGTGTGGAACAGGTGCGCGCCGTACTTGTGGATCTCAGCGCCGGTCTCCTCGTCCATGTAGCTGTACGCGTTGCCGCCGATATGGTCGCGCACGTCGATGATCTCGACCCTCGCGCCCGTATGCTCCACGGCC
>NZ_JBNMKH010000078.1:0-8277 GCF_050874245.1 Bifidobacterium sp.
CCGTATTCTCCGGACGCTGGTCGCGATCCTTGTGGAAGTCGCGACGCTCGCCATCACGACGGAAATCCCTACGATCATTGCGGCGGTCGCCGTCCTTGCGGAAATTGCGTCCGCCACGGCGTTCGCCGTCATCACGACGGAAGTTGCGGCGGTCGTTACGACGCTCGCCATCATGACGGAAATTACGACGCTCACCATCACCATGACGGTCGTCGCGATGGAAATCCCTACGATCGCCGTCACGACGGTCATTGTGACGGAAGCCGGAACGCTCGCCATCACGCTGGTAGCGTGGATTATCGCCATGGTTCCCGCGATAGCCACCGCGGCGATCGTCACGACGCTCGCCATCACGGTTGAACTTGCGCGGACCATTGTGGAAACGACGCTCCTGACCCTCGCCTTCGCCGTCACGACGGAAATCGCGGTCTCCGCGACGATAGCCGCCATTGCTCTTGCGATATCCACCCTTGTGATCGTCATCGCGGAAGCCACCGGACCTGTGTCCGTAAGACTTGCCGCCGTTGCCGCGCGGCTTGAACCCCTTGCCACCGCGGTTGCCCGGTCTGCCCGAGCCGTAGGACTTATGGTTGCCGTAGGACTTGCCGCGAGATCCGCGCTGTTCTTCTGCCATGCTGTTCCTTATTGGTATTGAGATACTTGCGATTGATTACTTACGATTGTTTTTGCGAGGTTCAGGCGTTTTCGACGACGCCAAGCGCTTTCTTGCCACGACGGATGAGCGCGAAACGTCCATGCAGGAAATCTCCATCCTGCAAGGTCTGCTCCTCGTCCGTGACACGCGAATTGTTGAGATACACGCCACCGGATTTGATGGTCTTGCGGGCTTCGGAAATCGACTTGAACAGTCCGGCCTTCATGCCCGCTTCCGCCACACGATCACCGGTGGCAGCCTTGGCGAACTCGCCATCGACCTTCATGCCGTCGATGGCCGCCTCGAGTGTGGACTCGTCGATGTCGGCCAAGTCGCCGCCACGGCCGAACAACGCGCCGGCCGCCTCGATGGCCTGGCGGGTGGCCTCCTCGCCGTGCACGAAACTGGTGACCTCCCATGCAAGGGTCCGCTGCGCCTCACGTGCGCCCGGATTGGTCTTGCTCTCCTCGATAAGACGCTCGATCTCGGCCTTCGGCAGGAAGGTGAATGCCTTGAGCAGGTTCTCCATCTCGCTGTCGGGACGGTTGAACCAGAACTGGTAGAACTTGTACGGGCTCAGCATGGTGCCGTCCAGCCACACGGCGTTGCCTTCGGATTTGCCGAACTTCTTGCCTTGGGCATCGGTGATGATCGGGCTGGTGAACACGTTCACGTCCACGCCACGAACCTTGTGGATCAGGTCGAGTCCGGAGGTGAGGTTGCCCCACTGGTCGGAACCGCCGATCTCCAGCGTGCAATGGTATTCGTCGAACAAGTGCAGAAAATCATTGCCCTGCAGCACCTGGTAGCTGAATTCGGTGAAGGAGATGCCTTCCTCGGACTTCAGGCGGCGAGCCACGGTGTCCTTGGCCAGCATGGTGCCCATGCGGAAGTTCTTGCCGACGTCACGCAGGAAGTCGATGACGCTCATCTGCGCGGTCCAATCGTAGTTGGACACGAAACGCACCGGATCGTCACCTTCGGTCTCGAGGATGCCGCCGATCTGCCTTTTCAGACGGTCGGCCCATCCAGCCACGACGTCCTTCGGGTTCAGTGTGCGTTCGCCCGACTGTCGGGGGTCTCCAATCAGACCGGTGGCTCCGCCGACCAACGCGATCGGATGGTGTCCGGCCGCCTGCAGATGGCGCATGTTGATGAGCTGGACAAGATTGCCGATATGCAGGGAAGCCGCGGTGGGATCGAAACCGCAATAATAGGTGATGGGCTCTCCGTTCAACGCTTCGGCGAGTCGATCCCTGTCGGTGGACTGGGAAATCAACCCGCGCCATTCCAGTTCATCGAGGACGGAATCGAATCCGGCCTCCTTGAAATCGATGACGTGAGCCATAACAGTGCTTCTCCCTATCGAATTGTGGATATTGCCGCGTTTTTACGCATCCTACAGTCTCGCAGAAGATACAGACAGCTGACAAGTACGCCATTCCCCACGTCGACATGTCAACGGATGCGTGCCGGTAAAATCGGAATCGGATGTCTCATTTGGAGAAGAAGGGACAGGATATGGATCGCAAATCCATGAAAAGGAAAGCGAAGTCGGCTTTCAAGAAACACTATTGGATGATTGTCGCAATCTGTCTGTTCGCATCGGTCTTCGGCGTCGGATACAGCTCGTCGACATGGCCCTTGAGCGCCGATTCCTCGTCCTACAGCGTGCAAGAAGGCGGCGCGGACGCACAGTCAAGCAACATATCCGGAGTGTTGGAGCAGCTGCTCGTCGGGAACGAGAACCAGGCACGCAGTCAGGTGAAACACAACCAGGAGCAAATCGCGCACGGAGACGCCAATACCATGTTGGGCCGTGATCGTGGCGTATTCGCCTTCCTGCTCAACTCGTTCTCGTCGGGATCGGTCATTCTGTCCGTGGTCGATGCGGTCAATTCCATCGTTCACAACAAAGGCGTGGCGATGGCCGTACCGATTGTCATATCCCTGGCCGTTTACATCTTCGCATGGCTGTTCATCCAGCAGACGTACCGTGTGGTCATGGCGCGCATGCTTCTGGAGGGACGGACTTACGACAAGCTTCCCGTAAGCCGTTTCCTGTATCCCGTCACCACAGGAAAATGGTGGTCGATGGCGAAGACGATGCTTTTGGAGAACATACTCCTGTTCCTGTGGACGTTCACCATCGTCGGCGCGTTCGTCAAACCGTATTCCTATCGTATGGTGCCTTACATCGTCGCCGAGAACCCCAATATCGGCGCGAGGGAAGCCATCACCCTGTCCAGGCGCATGATGCGGGGGCATAAGTGGGAATGCTTCATGGCCGACCTGTCGTTCCTTGGCTGGTGGCTGCTTGACCTGCTCACTCTTGGTTTAAGCGGCATCTTCTATTCCAACGGCTACAACGCCGCGTTCTTCGCCGAATACTACGTGCATGTGCGCGGTCTGTCCAAGGACGTGGGAATCGAAGGAAGCGAGCTGCTCGGCGACGAATACCTGTATGGGAAAGCCGATGCCGAGACTTTGCGCGGAGCGTATGGCGATGTCGTCGAGTCCATGGAGCGGTTGTCCGAAGATCTCGTCCCCGCAGACAAACCGCACGGTCTTGTCGGTTTCCTGTCCGAATGGCTGGGCGTGCGCATTCTGCATTCACGGTCGGTGGCGCAGTATGAGACATACAACGAACACGTGCACCAGATCAGCATCGGCAGGGAGATTCTGGATGGTACGGTCTATCCTGGGCGGCTGGCGCCCGCTCCGATGTCCTTCCGGTTCCATGAGTCGCGCGCCGTCAGTTCCGACCGCAGCTATTCGCTGGTCAATCTGGTCATGATGTTCTTCATCTTCTGCTTCGTCGGCTGGATATGGGAGGTGAGCCTCGCATTCATCTCCGAGGGGACCTTCGTAAATCGCGGGACATTGCATGGACCATGGCTGCCGATCTATGGCATTGGCGGAGTGGTCATCCTGACGTTGCTGAAAAAGCTTCGGAAGACCCCTCCGCTCGAATTCCTGGCGGCCATGGCGCTGTGCGGCGGTTTGGAATACTTCTCGTCCTGGTATTTGGAGAAAACGCACGGAGGCCAACGCTGGTGGGATTACACCGGCTATTTCCTGAACCTCAATGGAAGGATCTGCGCTGAGGGTCTGTTGACGTTCGGATTGGGCGGACTGGCGATTGTGTATCTGCTGGCTCCGGCGTTGGATAGTCTGCTCAGCCGGATCGATGTGAGGAAGCTCACCGTCGTGGCCGTCGTATTGTTGGTTCTTTATTGCGCAGACCAAGTGTATTCGATGAGAAATCCCAACATCGGCGCGGGCATCACCGACTATAAGGGTTCAGCCACATCGCAAGTATCCTGACCTGCGTCCGTTCCGCTCCTTCCGGTAGCCGGTCGGAGGTCGTTGACGGTTCATCGATGGCGTATGCGGCGCTTGCACTATCGATGAACCGTCAATCATTTGCGGCGCAGCATTTCGCGCGCGGTTTCGATGATTTTGCTGTATTTGGTGGATTCCGTGGAACGCATGCGTGGGAAGGAACGGATCATACGACGCTGTTGCCAATTCAATGCGGATGAGGCAAGATGACGCATACCGACGATGCGCTCCTGGGACGATTCGGACAGGTCGCGCATTTTGTCACGGAACGCCTCCTTGCCCCATTGCCAGGAATCGCCGGCCTCCTCCACACGCGATTGCACGGCGTCGCCGAATTTCGCGAGGTGGTCGGACAGGTCGACGATGCCCAGCACGGTGATGATGGTATCGACGATCACGGCGATGGCGAAAACCACGCACATCACGTGCACGGCCATCAAAGGGATCATGGCGGTAAGACGTTCCACCTGAGGCTGGATCACATCGATGATCAGCACGCCGCCGAAACCAAATACGATCGCACCGAGCAGACAGATGCGTCCTTGGATGTTGAAACGGAAATGGCTGTAATCCCACCATCTGGCATGGAAGAGCTTCTCCATGCCCCATGACGTGGCATATTCGAGGACGCTTGCGCCGAACGAGGAGATCAGGAAAATCTCGACGGGATTCGTAAGATCATGCAACAGCACAATCGCAAGCACCGCGCCGCAGCCGTAAATCGGGCAAAGCGGACCGTTGAGAAATCCTCGGTTGACCAGATGACGTTCCGAAATGGATACCAGTATCGATTCATACACCCAACCGGCGAATGAATACAGGAGGAACCATAGAAACAGGTGTTCGAGGGCGAGCATCGTCATCAATGCCTTCCATGTACGAGCTTGGTGGAATCTGCCTTGCCGAATCGATCGAATGAAAGCGTTTCCTTGGTTGCGCTGATTTTGTCCGCAACGGTCACCAGATATCCCTCAATGTATTTCGGAGGATACGGCGTCAATGGGAACATATGGTTCCTGATGCTGTCGCATTCGATCCGGTTGAGCTCGAAATCATGAATCGCGTTGCGCATGGCGGTACCACCGTGGGTGAAGCCATGCAGCCGATGGGCGCCACCATCGTAATCATGCCAATCGTAAAGAAAATAGTCGTGAAGCAAAGCAGCGCGAATCAGAGAACGCAGATCGACACGTTTCCATAGATGCAGCCTGTCGGCCAGCCATACTGACAGGCAGGCCACACGGATGGAATGAGAGAACGTGGTGACCGTGCCATGCTGATAGCAGGTCCGCTCGATACGCATATGATCGTGTTCCAGAATATCCTGTCCATACACGTGGACCAGCCTTTGTATCTGTATACGTGTCAGCAGCACCACTTTGCCTCTCGTCGCTTTTGCTACCGTCCGTCACTGCCTGAGCAGGGATTCGGGCGACTTATATGCGGAACCGTCGGAAACGGAGTTGGCAAAGGCACGAAGCTGCTCGATCGTGGTCTTGGCCGAAACGATCTGTTCACGCACGCGCAACGGTGAGGTGCCTCCCTTGCCGTTACGAGCGGAGACGGAGCCCTCGGTGGAAAGGACCTCACGCACCTGAGGAGCCTTGTCCGCCGGCAGGAAATCCTTGAACATGGTGATGAAGTCCTCGTCGGTCAAATCCCACAGCTCCTGGCCACGGTCCTCGGCAATCTTCACGCACGCACCGGAAAGCTCATGCGCGTGACGGAACGGCACGCCGTTCTTGACGAGCCATTCGGCGATGTCGGTGGCGAGGGCGAAACCGGTCGGCGCTTCGGCCTCGAGACGTTCCTTGTCGAAGACCATGGTTCCGACCATTCCGGTGAACGCCGGCAACAGCACCTCAAGTGTGTCCACCTGATCGAAGACCGCCTCCTTGTCCTCCTGAAGATCACGCGCGTATGCGGTCGGAAGACCCTTGAGCGTGGCGAGCAGTCCCGTCAGGTCGCCGATAAGACGGCCGGACTTGCCTCGCGCGAGTTCGGCGATATCCGGGTTCTTCTTCTGCGGCATGATGGACGAGCCGGTGGAATAGGCATCATCGAGACGCACGAAGGCGAATTCCTGCGTGTTCCAGATGATAATCTCTTCGGAGAGACGGCTCAGATCCACGCCGGTCATGGCGGCGATGAACGCGAATTCCGCGACCAGATCGCGGCTGGCAGTGCCGTCGATGGAGTTGGCGGTCACCTTGGAGAAGCCCAGTTCACGGGCCACGGCCACCGGTTCGAGGCCAAGAGTATTACCCGCAAGCGCGCCGGAACCGTACGGGCTGGCATCGATGCGCTTGTCCCAATCGGAAAGGCGCTCCACATCGCGCAGCAACGGCCATACATGGGCCATGAGCTGATGGGCGAGCAGCACCGGCTGCGCATGCTGCATATGCGTGCGGCCTGGCATGACGGTGCGTCCGGCCTTTTCGGCCTGCTCAATCAACGTGGACGCAAGGCCAAGCAGCATCTTCGCGATGATTCTGCTATGGCGGCGCAGCCACATGCGGATAAGCGCGGCGATCTGGTCATTACGGGAACGGCCAGCACGTAGCTTGCCTCCGAGCTCGTCTCCTGCGATCTGCAGCAGGCCACGTTCAAGCGCGGTGGCCTCATCCTCGTCGTCCTCGATTGGGGCGAAGGCGCCGGAATCAACGCGACGCTGCAGCTCATCGAGGGCGTCCTCCATACGCTGCAGCTCATCGGCGGTGAGCAGACCGGCACGTCCGAGCGCGCGGGCGTGGGCGCGTGAGCCTGCGATGTCATCATCGGCGAGACGCCAATCAAACTGGGTGGATTTGCTCAGGCGTGCAAGCTCCGGTGACGGTCCGGACTTGAAACGGCCGCCCCACAGGGCGAGGTGCTCACCATTGGTAGTGCTCTCGGTCATTGTTCTTCCAAATCTCCTTGCGGACATGACTGAGGGAGAGCATACCAGTCAGGATGGTCCCACCGGTACGCTCTCCCCCATTATCAGGACGGTTCACGGCGCAATCGCCGTCATACCATCATTCGACGCTGTTTTCCGGAACCTCGATGCCGTTGCCGAACTTGACATCGCGGGCGGCCGCCACGCGGCTCGGCAGACCATAGATGTCGATGAAGCCATTGGAGGACTTCTGATCGAAGCTATCGCCGGAATCATAGGTGGCCAGGCTGTAATCGTACAGCGAGCTGTCGGAACGACGTCCGGTCACGACGGCGCGGCCACCATGCAGAATCATGCGAATCTCGCCGGATACGTACTTCTGGGTGTCCTCGATGAAGGCGTTCAGGGACTGGGTGGCCGGAGAGAACCACTGTGCGTCGTAGACCAGCTCGGCCCGACGCTTGTCGATGTCGCGCTTGATGCGGTGCTGTTCGCGTTCGAGGCAGCAGTTCTCGAGCTCCTGATGGGCGGTGATGAGGGCAACCGCGCCCGGAGCCTCATACAGCTCACGGGACTTGATACCGACCAAACGGTCCTCGATCAGGTCGATGCGGCCGATGCCCTGCGCGCCAGCGCGACGGTTCATCTCTTCGATGGCCTGCAACGGGGTGACGTCGTGGCCGTCAATCTTGACCGGCACGCCCTGCTTGAATTCGATGACGACCTCATCCTCGACCGGCGGGAACGCCGGATCGTCGGTGTAGGAATAGCAATCCTTAGTCGGACCGTTCCACGGATCCTCAAGGAAACCGGTCTCAATGGCACGGCCCCACACGTTCTGGTCGATGGAGAACGGGCTCTTCTCGGTCTGCACGATCGGAAGCTTGTGCTCCTTGGCGAATGCGATTTCCACGTCACGAGTCAGGGACAGGTCGCGGATCGGGCTGATGGCTTTCAGCGTCGGGTCGATGGAGGCGATGGAGACCTCGAAACGCACCTGATCATTGCCCTTGCCGGTGCAGCCATGGGAGATGGTATCCGCGCCGAACTGGTGGGCGGCGCGCACCAAGTGCTTGGAAATCAGCGGACGGGAGATGGCGGAGACCAGCGGATACACGCCTTCGTACATGGCGATGCTGCCTGCTGATTATATTGCGGCTGTGTGTACGCTGATGTTGGCTGCTGGTTGTACTGTGGCTGCGTGTATGCCGGTGGCACCTGCTGATTGTATTGTGGCTGAGTATATGCCGGTGTTGACTGCTGATTATTTTGTGGCTGTACCGGTTGTTGTGGCTGTGCTGCCTGACCATAATAATCCGTCTGCACAGGCTGTGGTGCCGGTGGTACCTGTGCCTGTTGTGGCTGTATAGGATCATCTCCCAGATTTGGTCTCCATCCC
>NZ_JBNMKH010000079.1:0-7629 GCF_050874245.1 Bifidobacterium sp.
CGATTCGCGCGACACGAACGTGGACATGCCCACCGCGGTGGCGCGCGCCTGCGCCGAATTGGTGATCCATTCCACGCACGACCGTGGTCCGCGCGACATTCTCGTGTTCGCTTCCGGCGAGCGCGACACCCACGATTTCGAGAACGCGCTGCGCCGCCATTACGGTCCGCGCGCGGCGGATATGCGCAGGCCGGATGCGATCGAGATCGTGCCGTTGTTCGCACGGTTGTCTTCGAAGGAACAGCATAAGGTGTTCGAACCGCATACGCATCAGCGTATTGTGATCGCCACGAATGTCGCCGAAACGTCGCTGACGGTGCCGGGCATCCGATATGTGGTCGATCCGGGCACGGCGCGTATCTCCCGCTATTCGAAGACGGCGAAGGTGCAGCGTCTGCCTATCGAGCCGATCAGCCAGGCGAGCGCGAACCAGCGTTCGGGCCGCTGCGGCCGTATCGCCGACGGCATCGCGATCCGTCTGTATTCACGTGAGGATTTCGAGACACGTCCCGAATTCACGGAGCCTGAGATCCTGCGCACGTCCCTGGGCGCGGTCGTCCTGCACATGCTGTCGGTGGGCGTGGCGCGCACCGCGAAGGATGTGACGGATTTCGGTTTCATCGACCCTCCGGACATGAAGGCCGTGTCGGATGGCTTCAACGAGCTGACCGAATTGAAGGCGGTGGCGCGCAGACACGGCGAGGTGGTGTTGACGCATACCGGCCGCATACTGGCGCGTATACCGATCGACGTGCGTCTGGGACGCATGGTCATCGAAGCCGCGAAGTCGACCACGCCGAACACTCTGGCGGCGGTGCTGGTAGTAGTCGCGTTCCTCAGCCTGCAGGATCCGCGCGAACGTCCCGACGAGAACCGTGAGGAGGCGGATCGGATCCACAACCGGTATGCGGACCCGACCAGTGACTTTCTGACCGCGTTGAACCTGTGGGACCGCGTGTTCCAAGCGGATGGCGAGCCGAGCAATTCCGCGCTGCGCCGCATCTGCAAGACCGAGTACTTGAGTTGGCTGCGCATGCGCCAATGGAAGGATTTGGTCGCCCAGCTGCGCGAAATGTGCCAGGAGTTCAAATTCAAGCTTGGCGAGCCGATTCCCGTGTCCCGTCCACCGTTGGAGATCCGCCAGCTGCCGCTTAACCAGCAGGCAGCGCATTCACTGTGCTGCTCATGGGACGCGCAGGGCATCCACACGTCCATGCTTTCCGGCCTGCTGTCCATGATGGGCATGCAGGTCACGCGCGAGCCGAAGGCATCCGATTTCGCTGGTTTGAAGGGTGCGGCACGCGCTCGTGCGATGAAACGCGCGCAGAAGATGGCGAAGAACGACTATCAGGGCGCGCGCGGCACGCATTTCGCCCTGTTCCCCGCCTCCGCCGTAGCCAAATCGACACCGCAATGGGTGATGAGCACCGAACTGGTGGAGACAAGTCGACTGTGGGCGCGGTATTCCGCGCAGATTGATCCCGCATGGGCGGAGCCGCTCGCCGGAGCACTCACCCGTACCACGTACGCGGATCCGCACTGGTCCGGTTCGCGCGGCTCGGCCGTGGCGAGCGCGAAGGTGCTCCTGTACGGCCTGCCGATCGTGCAGGACCGCACCGTGCAGTGGGGGCGCATCAATCCGCTTGAGGCGCGCGATTTCCTCATCCGGCAGGGTCTGGTGGAGGGCGACATCCAGCAACGGTTCTCCTATGATGATTTCGTCACCAGGAACCGGGACATCCTCGAGGATGCAGCCGATGATGCGAGCCGCACCCGCCAGGTGGCGCAGACCGTCGGTGACGAGGATCTGTTCGACTTCTACAACGCCATCATCCCCAACACCGTCACCAGCGTGGCCGATTTGGCGAAATGGTGGAAGACGAAGCACGACGAGCAGCCCGATCTGCTGGATTTCAATCCGGACAAGGTGGAGCGTCTCGCCGGCTCCGATTCGGTGTCCCTGGACGACTATCCCGACCATTGGCATACGCTCGGCACCGACGGCTCCCCCATCGATCTAAGGTTGAGCTACATCTACGACCCGCACGACCCAAACGACGGCGTCACCGTGCATGTGCCGTTGAAAGCATTGTCTCGACTGACTCCGGAACAGTTCTCGTGGAATGTGCCGGGATTGTTGGACGAGCTAATCGTCGGCATGGTCAAGTCGCTGCCGAAAACGTTGCGCGTGCAGTTCGTGCCCGCTCCGGACACGGCACGCAAAATCCGCGCCTGGATCGACGAACGCTATCCCGACCTGCCGGGCTCCGGCAGCCAGCAGAAGCCTAACATCGCCCCCGAAAACGAGGATGGCATGGCCGCATGGCCCGACCTGCCGCACGTGTTCACGCAGGCGGCCATCAGTATCGTCGGCGCGCAAATCCACCCGGAAGTCCTCACCGGCGAACTATGGAACAAGCTCGCGCCATACCTGCGCATGACCTTCGCCGTGGAACAGCAGCTGCCGCCCAACCGCAAGAACCAGCACGGCCGACGACACGCGCGAGGATCCGTCAAAACGCTCGGCACCGGCAAATCACTCGTCGAACTGCAACGCAGATTCGCCGAACAAGCCAAAGCCTCCGCACGCCACATGGTCGAAAAACAAGCCCGAAACGCAGGAGACCAAGGCAAGTTCGTCGAACAAGCCAACCTGCTCAACAAAGCGGGAGCGACCACCGAAGCACGCGCCACCATGCTCTGGCAAGGCGCGCTCGACACGCTGCGCCTGCCCGGTGAACGCATCTCCTCACGCTGGCTCGGCACGGAGGCGCTCATGCTCGCCTCCGCCCCATACAAGTCCACGAAGGATCTCGCCGAAGACCTGCAATTGGCGGCAGTCAAACGTCTCCTGCCGAACGTCGACCAACTCCCCGATGACGAAGCGCTCGCCAACGCGGTGCTCGACGTGCGCGAAGTGTACGAGGACACTGTGTATGCGGTGGCACGCGACGTGATCGCCATACTGAAACGCTATGCGGAAGTCGACAAAGCCGTGTCCGGCAAAGCCGACCTGCCGCTATTGAGCGTGCTGCAATCGATCCGCGAACACATCGCAACGCTCGTATACCCCGGCTTCATCGGCAAGACACCGCCCGAAGCGTTGCCATCCATCGAACGGTATCTGCACGCGGACCTGCTGCGCCTCGCCAAGGCGAAAAACGATAAGAACCGCGACGTGCGTTGGGCTTGGGAAGCCGACGAAGCCAAACAGCTCGCGGACAAGGCCATGGCCAAAGCACAACGCGAGCCGGCGGGACCACGCCACGAGTCGCTCATGAAACAGGCGGAAACCGTACGCTGGATGCTGGAGGAATTCTACGTGTCCCTGTGGGCGCAGGAACTGGGCACACCGAAACCAATCAGCCTGCAACGCATCAAAAAGGCGCTCGCCTGACCCGACGAAAAGACTCCCCGCGGTTGTTCCGTTTCTCCAAAACCCGTCAACGCTTCTTGAAAAAACGGAACAACTGCGACTCACGAATCAGTAATCCCGCGAACAGGCTCGCCACCATCACGCCGGAGAACACCGCCAACGGCGTACGCACCGCGGCCGCCAACACCGCCATCCAATCGGACTGGCTCATCCTCACCGCGTACGCCGTCAGCAACGCGCATGACGAAAGCGCGGCCAGCCCGGCCCAGGCAACGGTTTCCACGCCGATGCCCAGCAACTGCGCGCCCTTCGACTGCCCCGAATGCAAGGCACCGGCATACTCCAGCCTGCGCCGGCGCACGCTGAACACACCAATCAGCACACCAATCGCCAACCCCAAGTACGGCATCCACCGCGTCGGACGGTTCAGATACGACGAACGCGCGTCATAATGCGAATCGAAGCTCTTGTTCACCTGCGTCACACCCGCATTCGAAGACCCCGAGCCCGCCACCAGCGTGGAATACAGCAGGCTTTCCGTCTGTCCGCTTGCCGGCCACTGCTTGACCCAGCATTCGTCAAACGTCGAAGCGCTCGCCGACACCGGCACGATGAACGCGTAGGCGAAACGCGTGTCACGCCCATCGTTCGGCCAGTCGAACACACCAGCCACACGTGTGGTGCCTTCGCGTGTCTGCAATGCGCTGCCCACGGCGAGCCCGAAGTCCTTGGCCACGTCGCGCGGCACCCATACGCCGGACACGTCGGCCTTGGCATTGCCTGCGATCAGTCGGATCATGCCAGGCGTCACATCATACGACGAGATGTCCTTGCCGGGCGTGGCGAGCAGTACGATCTGCCTGCCGGAACGCATCGCACCAGACGAAGCGCTCATCGTGCCGTCATCCGTATCAGCCAATCGGTCGCACGCGTCACCGTCCACCGTTCCTCCGACGATGGCGTTGACGTCGGCGTCCGCGTTGATGCGCTGCACGGCCTCGGATTCCAATCCGATCACGTTCATCGCCTCATATCCGCCCAGCAGCGTTCCGGAGAGCAGCACGGCGAGGAACATGACGAACGCGCGGCTCACGCCCGAGCCGATGTTGCGCAACGCTTCGGAAAGCACCGATCCGAGTCTCATATACGCTCCCTTATCGTCAGTTTCATGCGGTTTTCAACGTTTCCCGCGATTCGACAATCATCTACTTGCAGCTCAACCCGTTGATTCCGCTGCCGATTTCGACGCTGGTTACCGCTGACGCATCGACGTCCTGCGTCTGCACCAGACTCACACCCAGCTCACTGCCTATGATCGTCACCTTCACCGGCGTATTGGACGAGTTTTTGGATTTCGGCACGATGCATCCGTGACCGCCGTCGATGCCGAATACCGCTCCCGCCGGCACGCGCAGCACCCGCAGCGGTTCCTTCAACGCCACGGTGGCGTCAAGTCCCGCTTTTTTGGTTTGAATGTCCATGGATTGAAACGTTTCGCTTGCCGATACGCCGCGGAGGAATTCGGAGTCGGTGATTTCCGTGCTGCCGGCCGGCAATGTTCCGTCGATGCCGTACATGCTTATGCTGCGGTCCTGTCCTGCCGCCGTGCCGTTTTTCACGGTGAGTTTCGTCAACGCTCCCGGTATTTTCCCGATTGCCATGCCGCCCGTCACCATGGAACCGGTGGTGGCCGTCCACTCGTCGACCGCGACCACGTTTTCAGGAATCCACATGGTATCGGCAAGTGTGAGCGTACCGTCGGAGGGGTTGCCGTTGTCGTTCATGAGCTGCCGCCAGCCGTCGGATGTGGCCCACCAATAGGTGTCGGAACCAGCCACACTGTTGTAGCCGAGTCGGCTCAGCTCATTGTTCAGCGCGAGAACATCGTCTCCTTTGTCCCCGGTTTTGAGGTCACGGTATAGGGGTGTGGCGGTGTTCAATGCCACAACCACGCGATCGTTGACTTTGTATGCTCCTTTGCCGGAAGTGAGGCCGCCTGCGGACCAGTCGGCCGTGACGGTGCCATTGGCGTTGCCAAGGAGATCGCGTTCGGAGGAGATGGTGGGCACGACGGTCACCTGTTGGTTGCCGGAGTATTCCTGCACACTGGCCGGAGCGGTGGTCACCTCCCCCGACGAGCCAAGCAACGCCGGCGCACGGTCGGGCAGCAACAGCGCGCATGCGCCCACGGACACGCATACGGCGGTCGCCACGGCGAGCAGGATCCAAGTCCATGCGAGCCGTCCGCTTCCGACACCGTTTTTCATGACTTTGGCGTCTCGTTGCTTCTTTCCCATGAGTCGATGCCTCCCTATTCGTCCGATTCCGGATCCTGTGATTTGCTGCCGCCCGGCGCGTAGTCGGCCAGGTCGAGCACGCGGTCGCATGCATCGCGGGTGTCGGGATCGTGCGTGGCCACGAGCACTATCATGCCTTGGCCGGAAAGGTTGTTCAGCACGTGGCTGACGGAATGCGCGGTACGCGTGTCCAATTGTGCGGTCGGCTCGTCCACGAGCAGCATGTCGGGTTTGGAGCAGACGGCGCGTGCCAGCATGAGACGTTGCGCCTCGCCGCCGGAGAGGTCGGAGAACCGGCGGTCGGCCGCGTATTCGAGGTCGAACAGTCCCATGGCTTCCAAGGCTTTGGGCTCGGCTTCCTTGCGACGCATGCCTTTGGCGAGCAGTGGGAACACCACATGGTCGAGCGCTGTGCGTTCGGCCACGCCATACGGGTTTTGGAACACCCATCCCACACGGTTTACACCTTCTCGGACCACGGTGCCGGCATATGGTTTCTCCCAGCCTGCGAGAATCGACAGTAGCGTCGATTTGCCGCAGCCGGATGGTCCGCATACCGCGATGGTGGACCCCGGTTCCGCCACGAAATCAAGATGCTCGAACAGCAGGTCGGTCCCCGGAAACCGGTGGGCCAGCCCTTCCACAACCACTCGCATATGGTTTCCCCTCACGCATCCGACTATTTCAGTGGGTACCAGACCGTCTCATCCGAGGCGGACACGTTCACTCCGGCCGTCACCAAGCAGGTCAGCGCCTTCCTGTTGCCGCGCAAGACTGAATCCTCCCCGGATTCCAGATCCTTCTCCAGTTTGTCGACGGTGTAGTCCTTGGGCTTTATGCCCTCCTTCCGCAAACAATCGACCGCCACTTCCCTGTCATCAAGCAACAGCTCCGGATTGCCCAGCTGCAACCTGTACACGGTGTTAACATCTGTGACATGCAGCGTAGCGCAGGAATATAAATCGTTATTGAGCTTGCCGACAGCCTCCTTGCTGGCGCCGTTGGTATCGTACGTAGGCAATGCGTAGATGCCGTTGTCGTACTTGTCGAACGTTGTTTCGGCATACCCCTTGTCAACGATACATTGCCTGTAATCCCCCCATGCGCGCTCGTAGTCGGACTGGCTGACCTTTCCGCCTGAAGCGGCCTTCTCCAGCGCAGACTTTTGCTGATCGGATATTTTGCCACCGTCGGAATCCAACAACGATCGCGCATAATCTTTCAGCGACGACGCGATTCGTTCACCCTGTTGCGATGATTGATTCTGCTGGGATTGATTCTCCCGTTGCGAGCCCTCCTTCAGCGCCCCGCAGCCTGTTAAGCCGACAAGCAAGGCAAGACAGCATATGACGGCAACAATCTTGCCACGTGTATCCGTTTTCCCCGTCATCGCCATCAATCCCCCTGCGAACGGCGCAGCCGCCAGACCGCCATGGTCTGTTGCTCCCTCTACTTTACACCCCCAATTCTTGCCGCCACGCGCGGCATATCCGGCCACCGGAGCTCTTTGTTCTTTCCGGTCATGTCAGCGCCCGTTCCCACGTTTCAGCCATGTGATGATGGCTTGCCGTTGCGTACGGCAGTTCAGTCGTTTGACGATGTTCTGCATATGCTTGCGCACTGTGGCGATGGATATGCCGAGTCGCCCGGCTATCTCGCCATCCGTGAGATACTCGTTCACGCACAGATCCATGATGGTTTCCTGCATGTTGGTGAGCGTAGATTCCATCTCGACATCGCACTTCAGCTTCGCATAAGCCGCCATCGGAGTTTCGAAACCGGCCAGGGAACATCCTGAAAGGACACGGGAGACGCCTTGTTCGAACTGCGTCTCGTCTTTTTCGACAAGCCCCTGCGCGCCTGCCGCCGCCAGCGGAACGCGATACCGGTTCAGACTGAAGCTGGTCATGCCAAGAATCGGCGTGGAACAGTCCATCAACCGCATGCGACGGCAGA
>NZ_JBNMKH010000080.1:0-7598 GCF_050874245.1 Bifidobacterium sp.
AGACGACGCCAGATACGACTCGAGGGACGCACCCCGGAGGAGTTCCGGGGCATGTCCCTCGCGGTCTAGGGCTGTATCCTAATTAACAGCGTCCAACAATCGGGGCGCAGTTCAAGCTTATGCTCCGTCCCTCTTTTTTCGATAGGACGGGAAGGAAGATGAAAGGGGATATCGATGCCTGAACACATATTCCGCACCACGACCAGGCATATGCTGAGGGATTCCAAGGAATACGCCAAGCAGACTCTGATGGGAGGCCTGTCGGGATTCGAATCCCCGATTGGCCTGGATCGTTTGGATCGCATCCAGGCGCTGAAAAGCGGCGACATCGGATTCGTGCATTCGTGGGACATCAACACGTCCGTGGACGGTCCCGGTACCCGTATGACCGTTTTCATGAGCGGATGCCCGTTGCGTTGCCAGTACTGCCAGAACCCGGACACTTGGAAGATGCGCGACGGCAAGCCCGTGTACTACGAGGCCATGATCAAGAAGATCGAACGCTACGCAGACCTGTTCAAGGCCACCGGCGGCGGCATTACCTTCTCCGGCGGGGAATCCATGATGCAGCCCGCCTTCGTGTCCCGCGTGTTCCACGCGGCCAAGCAGATGGGCGTGCACACGTGCCTCGACACGTCCGGCTTCCTCGGCGAGAGCTACACCGACGAGATGGTGAACGATATCGACCTGTGTCTGCTCGACGTCAAATCCGGCGACGAGGAGACATACCACAAGGTGACCGGCGGAATCCTGCAGCCGACCATCGATTTCGGACAGCGGCTCGCCAAGGCGGGCAAGAAGATCTGGGTGCGGTTCGTGCTCGTGCCGGGCCTCACCTCATCCGAGGAGAACGTCGAGAACGTGGCGAAGATCTGCGAGATCTTTGGCGACGCCGTGGAACATATCGACGTGCTGCCCTTCCACCAGCTTGGACGTCCGAAATGGCACATGCTGGGAATCCCATATCCGCTGGATGACCAGAAAGGGCCATCGGCCGCGATGAAGCAGCGTGTGGTCGAGCAGTTCCAGACGCACGGATTCACCGTGTACTGATTTCCCTCCGGTCGGAGTTTCGCATACGAATTCGCATGCGAAAAGGAACGCCGGAACCGCGTCATGCCAATTTGGCGGCGCGGTTCCGGCGTTTCTATCACGATGAGGAAAATCTTCACATTCGACGCGTGGCGAAATGGCGTGAAATACGACAAAACAAGGCGCACTGGCGTAGTCTTGGACTATGGCAGACATTTTCGATTTTCCTCAAGGTGTACGCGACGTGGCGTACGACGACGACAAGGGACCATGCATGGACGATGATGCCCGGCACTCCACACTTTTCCGTCCGCACGGCGTTCCCGACAGGGTCTGGGACGCCGTGCTTTCCGTGGAACGCATGCCACGGCTGCAAGGCATGGCATACCACGAGATTCCGGTGCCGAATTCCATGGCGAATTTCGGCATCGGCGTCGAACTGGAATGCGACGACGGATGCCCGTCCGGCTGGATCATGGTGCTGTATTCGCTCAAATTCCAAGAAGACTGGCATTCGCACTGGCGATGTGTGGCCTTCGCCTCCCTGCCGATGCCGGAAAAGGAGAGCAAACGCATGGAACCCGGCATGTATTGGGAGTCGATGATGCGGTTCCTTGATCCGGACGATTCCGAACACGTGTCGGGAACCGTCACCGTCGCACACAACACGGCCTTCGGACACGATCCGGACGCTCCGATGGCGGGATGCGAGGTCCGCGTGTCTTGGACTCCATTAGACTATGCCGATGGAGGTCTCGACGCCGGCTCCCAAGTCGGACGGTGGGCGGCATTCCTCCGATCCATGACACAATCCGAGGAGGACGTTTCCGTTGATCGATGAGCCAAAGCTGCAGTCGGAACCACGTGAAGGCGTGCCTGATGTGATCGACACACTGCCCGCGTTCCGCGAATACTGCAGTGCTTTGGCTTCCTCCCACGGCTCCCTCGCGGCGGACGCGGAACGCGCATCGGGATTCCGATATGGTCACGAGGACTGGCTGGTGCAGTTCAAACGCGACGGCGCCGGCATAGGACTGCTCGACCCCCAGGCGCTTGCGGCCGCGGGAGCCGATTGGAACGATTTCAACCGCGCGGTCGGCGACGCGGTATGGATCCTGCACGACTCCCTGCAGGACCTTCCGGGATTCGCGGACCTCGGCATGAGGCCGCAGCGCCTGTTCGACACCGAAATCGCGGCGCGTCTGCTGGGACTGAAACGATTCGGTCTCGCCGCAGTCACCGAGCATTTCCTGGGATTGACCCTCGCCAAAGAGCATTCCGCGGCGGACTGGTCGTATCGCCCGTTGCCCCGCGATTGGCGCAACTACGCCGCACTGGACGTCGAACTGCTCATCGAGCTTGAGACGAAGATGCGTGCCGAGCTCAAACGCCAGGGCAAGCTGGAATGGGCCCGCGAGGAGTTCGAATACGCGCTCAAAGAAGGCCTGGGACCGCGCAAGAAGCATCCGATCCCATGGATGCACGTCTCGCATATCAACGAAGTCATGCGCGACCGTCAGGCGCTGGCCATCGTCAGGGCGCTGTGGACCAGACGAGACGAACTCGCTTGCGAATACGACATCGCGCCATCGCTGCTGCTCGCCGACAGCACCATCATCGAAGTGGCCAAACGCAAGCCGCACAACGCGGCGCAGTTCCGCGCGATCCGGTCCATCAACGAACGCGTCCGCATGCACACCGATTCCGAACAGGACAAGATGTTCGAACGCTACGCGCCGATCCAACGCAAAATCAAACCGAGCATGTGGAAACACGTCATCCAGGAGGCGCTTGCTCTGCCGCCAAGCGAATGGCCGGAGACGGACGGCGCCGTCGGCCGTCGGCACGAACCGCAGTCATCGGCTCCAAAATCCATCCGCGCGTGGAAGGAACGCTATCCGGAACGTCTGAAGGTGCTCAACAAGGCGCGCAAGGTGGTTTCGCAGATAGCTGAAGACACACGCACGCCAGTGGAGATCATCATCAAACCGCAGTATCTGCGCAACCTGTGCTGGACGGACGAACCGCGAAAGCGCGATGTGGCACAGTTCCTTACGGAGCAGGGCGCGCGCGACTGGCAGGTCGCCCTTGTCGCAGAGTCCGTAAGTCGCGCTATCATGTAGAGGTTGCCTAACGGCAGAACAATGAAGAACCGTATTGTTTCAGGAGCGCAAGCGTGAAAATCAGCGTCAGGAATCTTGAGCCGACCAAGGTGAAGCTCACCATCACCGTCGACCCGGAGGAATTCAACCCGTATCTCGACGAGGCTCGCAAGGAAATCGGCAAGCAGGTCAACGTGCCTGGCTTCCGCAAGGGTCATGTGCCCGGCAAGATTATCGACCAGCGCATCGGCTTCGGCGCCGTCGCCGGCGAGGCTGTGAACAACGGTGTGCCGGAGCTGTATTCCAAGGCTCTCGAAACCAAGAAGATCCACCCGATGGCCCAGCCGGAGATCGACGTTCAGGAAGTGCCGGAATCCGCCAAGGATGAGACCAAGCTGAAGTTCGTCGCCACCGTCGAGCGTCGTCCGGACATCGAACTGCCGGCTCTTGACGGCATGGAGATCGAGGTCGCCAAGGCTGAAGTCACCGATGAAGACATCAACAACCGTTTGGAAGCCCTGCGCCAGCGTTTCGGCACTCTCGTGAGCGTCGACCGTCCGGCCGCCAAGGGCGACTACGCCAACATCGACCTCAACGCCGAAATCGACGGCGAGAGCGTGGACTCCCAGGAAGGCGTGAGCTACGAGCTCGGCTCCGGCACCATGCTCGACGGTCTGGACGAGGCCCTCGAAGGCCTGTCCGCCGGTGAGGAAACCACCTTCGAAGGCACTCTCGAAGCTGGCAAGCATGAAGGCGAGAAGGCCCAGATCAAGGTCAAGGTCAACTCCGTCAAGGCCGAGGAACTGCCGGAACTCGACGATGACTTCGCTTCCGAAGCCTCCGAGTTCGACACCCTTGATGAGCTGAAGGAAGACCTGAAGAAGGTCGCCGCCCAGGACGCCGAAGGCCGTCAGGCCACCGCCGCCCGTGACGCGTTCATCGCCAAGCTCGAGGATGGCCTCGAGATTCCGGTGCCGAAGGGCGTCAAGGCTGAAATGGTCGAGCAGCAGCTCAAGAACGTGACCGCGGATCCGTCCAAGGCCACCAAGGAGCAGAAGGCCGAAGCCGAGAAGACCGTCGAAAAGGAACTCCGCGACCAGATTGTTCTCGACGTGCTCGCTGAGAACATGGATGTCAAGGTCTCCCAGGGTGAAGTGTTCAACTTCCTCGCTTCCATCGCCCAGCAGTACGGCATGGATCCGAACGCCTTCATCCAGGCCATCATCCGCAATGGCCAGATTGGCTCCGCGGTGCAGGAAGTCGGCCGTTCCAAGGGCCTGCTCTCCGGCATGCGCGCCGTGACCTTCAAGTCCGAAGGTGAGACCCTGGATCTGAGCGCCTTCCTTGGCGAAGCCGCCGAAGACGAAGAGTCCGAAAGCGTCGAAGCCGCTTCCGCGGCCGCAGCCGTGGCCGATGAGCTCGCAGCCGACAAGGATGCCGAGTGAATCGCAAAAGCCGATAGGCTGAAGCGCTGAATACGCGTGGGCCGGAATCCCCAAGTGGGTTCCGGCCTTTTTCTTTCGACGGGAATAAAGCTGTTGGAATAGGGCCGCTGGAAATCCCGGAATGACGGATTCCAACGGTCTCCATGGATGGGAGAGCATGTGATGAATCGGGGATACGCGGTCGTTGATTTCGAAACCACGGGATTGAGTCCGGCGAAAGGAGATCGGGCCATTGAGATTGGTCTGGTCCACGTGTCACCGGACGGCACGCTTGAGGATGAACATGAAACGCTGATTCATGTCAATCGCAGTGTCGGCGCCTCGTGGGTGCATCACATCACCGCACGGGAACTATTGCATGCGCCGGACTTCGAGGGCATCGCGCATGAACTGCGCGACCTGCTGGCCGGGCGCGTGTTCGTGGCGCACAACGTGTCGTTCGATTCGAGGTTCCTACTCGCCGAGTATTCCCGTATGGGTGCCTCGATACCCGTCGATCAAAGCACCATGCTGTGTACGATGAAACTGTCCCGTTCGTTGATTGGCCGTGGCAAACTCGCAGATTGCTGCGAATACTTCGGCATCGCGAATGAGGATGCGCACAGCGCGCTGAGCGACGCCCACGCCACGGCTATATTGCTTGGACGGCTGATTGAATCCGATCCCGAATGGCCGGGCTTCAAACGTCGTCTCGAATCGGCCGTTGACGCAGCGGATCGATGGCCCACGTTCTCCTCGTTACCGAAGAAGGAATGGCTTCCGCGAAGCTCGCACACTGACGGGAATGCCGTGACCTGATGATGTTGCGGAAGCCTTGGCCTTCGTTCGTTGCTGGAAACCAAGGTGGAGTCCGGCGAACTCGGTGCGAAAACCGGAAAAGGCTTCTATGGATGGGAAGGTAAAACGGGACGGGAAATCATCCGTGAACGTGACGAACACCTGCTACGGGCATTGGCGGAGGAACGTTCGGTCACGAGAACAGGAATTTGATTTCGGCGAAGAACTCGCGGAGCATGTTGTTCGCCAGCATGTCGCGGGGAGAGCCGGCCGCGATGCCCTGCGCCTCCACAAGACCGTTCTTATGCGCGATCTGCAACGCGCGGAACATATGGAAATCGTTGGTGATGATGCCAACCTCGGCGTTGGGCTTCGTGATCAGGCCGCTGCTGTTCGAGATGTTCTCCTGGGTGGTTCGTGATTCCGTCTCCTTGAGTATGCGGTCCTTCTCGATGCCGTGTTTCTCGAGATAGTCGGCCATGCCTTGGGCTTCCGGGAACGGCTCGTTCACGCCCTGGCCGCCGGAGACGATGCAGATGGTTTTCGGATTCTCGTTGAGATATTCGACCGCCGTGTCGAGCCGGTAGCGCAGCACCTTGCTCGGGCCGGACGTGCGCACCTGCGCGCCGAGCACCACCACGTAGTCGAGATCCGGACCGGCCTGCTCGGCCATTCTGCTGATGATGCAGCCCTCCACCGTGCCGAACATCACAAGTCCGATGAAGACCAGGGCAATGACGATGTCCTGGACGATACGGGGGAAATTCGACCACCAGTCGGCCGCGATGCCGATCGCAATCAGGATGAGGAGGGCGGCGACGGCCAGCCAGACCATCCAGAAACCGGTGCCGGACCGGGCCTTCATCACGACGAACGCATAGAACGTCGACAGCATGGCTAGTGCAACGCATAGAAGGATTCCCAATCGTCGCCCCATCGTCTTCATGCAACAACCTCTTAACGCGCGTGCCCGTGCCCTTTATGCCACCACTCAATCCCTGTCCAAGAGTAAACGAAATGGCGGGACGGGACGACACATTACGTGCGATGCAGACGATTCCTTCGCATTTTTCGGAAGATGAACCCCTGTTTTTTGACGATACGTATCGCTCGTATAATGGCGCGCGTCGCTCCTGCCCGAGCCGCGCAGGTCGAGGGGCGGCCCACGGCGATCGCCGCGATCTCCAATTCACGGTGCGCGGCATCGACCGAGAGAAGGATCCCATTATGGCGGAGCCATTGTCTGAAACTATTGTCCACGATACGGATGCGAAATCCACGGAACATGCCCAGGAAGCGTCGAAGGAAACACATGGAACGCTTGCGTGGCGCGTGATTGACATCGCCGTCGGTGCGGCGGTCGGCGTGATGTCGGGAGTGATGTTCTGGGTGTTCGATGGCCTGTCGTATGGTCTTTTCCCGTTGCTGACCCTGGTTCTGCCAGGCTCCGCCGCGTTGCTGCACGCATTGTTCTATTTTCCGGCCACTCTGGGATTGCTGATTGTGCGCAAGCCGGGAGCCTCGGCCTATGTGCTTCTGGTCGCCTCGTTCATCGAAGTGGTGCTCGGCACGAAATACAGTGTGAGCCTGGTGGTGATCGCTCTCGTGCAGGCGGTGGCCGCCGAAGCGGTGTTCGCCCTGTTCCGCTACCGTCGTTGGACGCTTGGCGTCACATTGCTGTCGGCTGCGGCGATTGGCATCGTGTACAACTTCTATCTGCTGTTCTTCTACTATCAGGCGTTCTCGCTCTTCAGCCCGCGCGGAATCATCGGCACCGTGTGCGAACTGTTGAGCGCGTTGGTGTTCGCAGGTTTCGGCTCATGGGGCCTGTACCGTGCGTTGGCGCGGTCTGGCGTTCTGAACCGTTTCGCCTCCGGACGGTGAAACGGTTCAGAACGGTTCCGCAGGATGGGGACTACCGGTAGTTGCGTTCGATGAGGATGTCGGAGACGGTGAGATTCGCCTCGTTGACGAGATTGAACAGGATCACTTCGGCGAGTTCTGCCGGGCTCATGAAGGAATGCTGCTTGTCGAGCGACACATAATCGTGGCTGTCGCGGTAGAAATCGGTGTCGATGCCGCCGGGGTAGACGCCCACCACCTTCACGCTCGTGCCCTTGTAGGCTGCCTTCAGGCTCTGCGTATAGCCTTTTTCGCCCCACTTGGTCGCACAGTACACGGATTCGTTGGCATTGCCGCGCGTGGCGGCGGTGCTCATCACGTTGGCAATCTTCAGATCCTG
>NZ_JBNMKH010000081.1:0-7536 GCF_050874245.1 Bifidobacterium sp.
GCTGACCGCGCGATGTTCGAGATAATCGGAGTGCGCAATCGCCTGCGCCACCGCGTCAGCCATGGTGGACGGCAGCAGATTCCTCTTCGCGTGTATGTAGATCGTGCCGTCGATGCCGTACGGGGTGAACCCGTTGAGCTTCACCACCGGTTTGTATTCCGGATCGGCGAACTCGGTGGTGGCCTGCGTCACGACTTCCACGATGTCGGCCTTCATGCGTTCCACATCGGCATCGGCTTTTGCGGTGAACGGCACCTGCACCAGACCCTCGTTCGACGGGGTGACCTTCTCCAGCGAGGCGGTGTTCAGTATGGAGTTCGGAATGACCATTTCGTTGCCGTTGCGCTCGCGGACGATGGTCTGACGCCAGTTGATGTCCTTGACGGTGCCTGCGACGCCCGCCACTTTGACGTAGTCGCCCGGCTGGATGACGCGGCCGAGCATGAGGCCGAAGCCGCCGATCACGTTGGCGATCGTGTCCTTCAAGCCAAGCGAGACCGCGAGACCGCCAATGCCAAGCGCCGTGAACAGGGTGGTCGGATTGATGCCGAACACCGGTTGCAGCAGCGTGCCGATGGCGAATGCCCACACCACCACGCGCAGGATGTTGACGAAGATGGACGCGTTCGGCACCTGCGATTTGTCCAGTACGCGGCGCACCACCTTGGTGAGCGCCTTGTCTATGAGCGCGGCGACGGCGAGCACGACGGCGAGCAGGATGAGCTTGCTGTAGTTTTTGGCAAGCCAGTGCGTGAGAATTTCAACTGGATCCATGGCTGCCTAGTCTACACATGGCCCGTTGCGCGACGCTTGCGATTGGCTGGATGACTCCTGATTCGCCGGCTGCCGTGATGACTGGGATGGTTGGGTGATGGCTGGATGATGGCCGGTCGTCCCGTCGTAGCGGAGCATAATGGATTCCGAAGGATGCGTTGGCCGGCGAAAGGGGTGCGGCATGGGCAATATCGTGGATTATGTGCGGCGGGAATTCCGTGGATTCGCGGAGCTGCCGTTCGGCGATGTCGATTCGCTGGTGTTGTCCGAATTGTCCTACATGCGGCTTTCCGGCTTGGTTTCGGCGTTCGGCGAGGCGAGATCGGTGGCGACGGTGCCGATACGCGAGCTGCTGCGTGCCGAAAGCTATGCCGACATGTTTGTCTCTAATTCCTCCGATATGAACGAGTATCGGCTTGCGTTGCTGCGCGCCGTCTGCGAATCGCCGCGTTTTCGTGCGTTGCGTGTCGGCGAGTACGCGGAACGGTTGAGCGAGCGCGAGCAGCAGCAGTTCGCCGCGATGACATTCGACGTGGGTTGCGGGCCCGCCGATTCGCTGTATGTCGCCTTCCGCGGCACCGATGGCACGCTCGTCGGATGGAAAGAGGATTTCAATATGGCGGTGCGATGCCCGGTGCCATCCCAGGAATCCGCGTATCGGTATGTGAACTCGATTCTGGACAGGTCGGAAGGATTTCTTTCCTCGGGCGATTCGCCCGCGGTCATGCTTGGTGGGCATTCGAAAGGCGGCAATATGGCCGTGTATGCGGCCATGCGGATCGCGCACGACGACATCGAGGTGGCCGGCGAACGTGCGCGGCGGCTTGGTCTGCTGCCTTCATTGGGTGGACAAGTGCGGGGGCGCAACGGACGGATCTCCCATATCTTCTCCCATGACGGGCCGGGCCTTCCGGAATCGGCGGTGCGCGGTCAGGCGTACCGTGCAATCGAATCGCGTATCCGCAAAACCGTGCCCGAATCGTCCGTCGTGGGCATGCTGCTGCAATCGAACGCGACGGTACGCATCGTCAAAGCGGATGCCATCGGTATCATGCAGCACATGGGAAACAGCTGGCAAGTGGCGGAAAACGGCGATTTCGAGCAGGTGGACGAGCTGACTGCCGGCGCGCAGCTCATCAAGCGGACCATCGATGGGTGGCTTGACACCGTAAGCCAGGAGCAGCGTGAGCGCGCCATCGACCAGATCTACGGAATCTTCGCAGCGGCGGGATATGGCAACATCGCCGACTTGGTGGAGCATTGGACGGATTCGCTGCCGAAGATCGTGGAGGCGGCGCGCAATACCGATCGGGAGACGCGTGGGCTCATCAAGGCCGTGATCAAGGCGATTCCGGCCAGCGCGGCGAAGGCGGTGCGCGAGGGCTGAGTGCCAAGGCGGGCTGAGACGGGCTGAAGGCTGAGGTGATTGCCGGGGCGGAGTCATGGGCGGAGGCGACGGCTGGTTGGTGCGGTTGCTGGGACGCATTTCAGCCGATTCATGTGTCACGATTCTGAAAAAATCGCGAAAAATGGAATCGTGACAAATCTACTACCGAATCTATGCCCCCGAATTGGTGATTCCTAGCTTTTAATCGCAGTTAGAGGGTGCATGTGTGTGGGAAAATGTGTCACGATTCTGAAAAAGTCGCAAAAAATGGGGTCGTGACACATAAGTGCCGCGCAAATGACACATAAGAAGTGCAATGGAGGGGCTGGGTCGCCAATGACCCGGATGCGTTCCCATTCGCCGACGTAGGATGGACGATGCGGACGCATAATTTGGACGCATAATGGAATGCGGAATGCCGACAGCTGCGAAAGGGGTGTGCGATGGGCAACATCATCGATTACGCACGCACGGAGACGCGTGATTTCGACGCGCTTGCCTTCCGCGAGGCCGACGCGCTTGTGCTCGCGCAGCTTTCGTACGACGACGTGCCGGAATGCGTGCCGCGGCTTGACGACGTCGAATCGCGGTACGGCACGCTGCATGATCGTGTGAAGGAATTCGACCCGCGCCATCCGATACGTTCCGTGCGGATGCTGCGAAAGCCCCCATTCGACGGTGTGACGATCGCGCGCGCCGACGACGAGCTGCACCACGGAAGCGCGGTGCCCGACCATAACGTTGAGAATGTGGGCTTGGTCGATCCGCAGGTGACGCACGACTTCTACCATGCCATCGCCGCGAATCCGCGTTTTTCCGGCATTGAGATGGGCGCTTTTCTCGAGCAGTTCGACGGCGATGAGCAGACGCAGTTCGCCGCCGTGACCTATCGTCTGCCGTCCGGCATGCTGGTTGTGGCGTTCCGCGGTACCGACGATTCGCTTGTGGGTTGGAAGGAGGACTTCAACATGGCCTTCCAATACCCGGTGCCGGCGCAGGTGACCGCTGCCGACTACCTGGCCAGGGTGGCCGCGTTGTGGAAGGATGTTCCGATCGTGCTCACCGGCCATTCCAAAGGCGGCAATCTGGCCGTTTATGCGGCGATGAACGCCGCGGACGGGGTGAAGGACCGCATCGAACGCATCTATTCGCTGGATGGTCCCGGCTTCCCCGAAGCCGTGGTGAACAGTTTCGAATACTCGAGTGTCAGCAGCCGCATCGTCAAAATCGTGCCGGACTCGTCGGTGGTGGGCATGGTGTTGGAAACCCCGGAGCGTTGCATTGTGGTGAAATCCGATGTGGAGGGCATCATGCAGCATTTCGCGTTCTCCTGGCGGATGCATGGCGATGAATTCGACAAGGTGGAGGATGTGGCCAGCAGTTCGGTCACCTTCAACAAGGCGCTGAACAAATGGCTGTCCAACCTGTCCAAGGAGCAGCGGGAACGCGCGGTGGACGCGTTGTTCGCGGTGCTTGAGGCTTCCGGCGCGGGCAGCATATCCGCGATGATGGCGGCCGGTCCGAAGGTCATTCCCGAAATGCTTGGCACCTATGTTGGATTGAGCGGCGAGGACCGGCGCAATCTGAACCAGGCGCTGGCGATTATGCTGCAGGCCGCGCTCGCCCGCAATCCGAAAGTGCGGCGCAAGTGAATGGTCGCGGGCGATGATGTGACGGGACGAAAACGTCCGCCGTCGATCGTCATAAATGCGACATGGTGTGCAATTTGTTCTAGACAGCCTGTATAGTAATTCGCGTTGCGTATATGAAGCGTATATGAAGCGACTGTCCACAAGGGGAGACCATGCCACGTCCACGCCACGATTCGGAGATCCTGCCCGCGAAGGAACGTCTCGAAAACGCGTTCTGGGAACTGCTCTCCGAGCGGGAATACCGCAAAATCACCGTCACCGACATCGTGCGGACGGCAGGGGTGAATCGCAATTCTTTCTATTACCATTTCGCGGGACTGCCAGAGCTCGCCGACTCCGCTATTTTGCATGCCGTGGAGAATACGCCGATGCCTGGCACGCCCGATGCGAGCTTCGATCCCGACACCGAATGGCGCAAGCATGTGACCGCGTTGCTGCGCGATCCCGAACAACGTCAACGACTCGACCGGCTCGCCCTGCTGGCCGGCCCGCACAGTTCGCCGGAATTGGTCGAATCGATGCGGGAATTCGGCAGGCTCACCCTGATCTCCGTGCTGGGACTTGATGCGGACCATCTCGACCTGAAAACCGACCTCATGCTCGACTTCACCGTCGGAGGCATGCTTGCGGTGCTCCGCCGTTGGCCGAAACTGCACGAGCAGCTGCCGATGGACGCCGTGTTCAACGAGGATCTGGCGGTGTTGGCCACGGGCCTGTTCATGTCCATGTCCAAAACCGACATGCTGGGGTACTGGAAGCGCATCTTCAGCAGCGGCTTCGTGGCGGGGCAGAACGCACAGGACGAAGCCGACGGCGAAGCGCAGCGGAAGTAGACGACGGGCGGTGGGCGTGGCAGAAGGCGTGCCCGCGGCAAGTCGAACAATGAACGTTACGCCGCATGTCGTGACTTTTCGGTGGTAGAAACGTCTGTAGCGGCGCCCTTCCGGGGCGCGGCGGGCGCATATTCGGCGCACGTAACAGCACGACAGGGAGGTTGTTCCATGATCAACGAAGCCTACAAGGCCATGCTCGGCGGCAAATCCGTGATCCGCGAGCTGAGCGAATACGCGACCGCGCGCGGCGCCGAAATCGGCTATGAGAACGTGTTCGACTATTCGCTGGGCAACCCGAGCGTGCCGTGCCCGCAGGACTACACGGACGCCGTGATCGATTTGTACAAGACGGCTGAGCCGGTGGCGCTGCACGGTTATTCGCCGTCCCTGGGCATCCCGTCGGTGCGCAAGGCGATCGCCGAAAGCCTCAACCGCCGCTTCGGCATGGATTACACGGCCGATTACATCTTCCCGACCACGGGCGCGGCAGGCGCGTTGGCGCACGCGCTGCGCGTGGTGACCAAGCCGGGTGACGAGGTGATCACCTTCGCCCCGTATTTCCCGGAATACCAGCCGTATGTGAACGGCACCGGCGCGCATCTGACCGTGGTGCCCGCGGACACCGAGAACTTCCAGATCAACTTCGAGGCCTTCGAAAAGGCGCTGAATCCTGGAACCGCGGCGGTACTCATCAACACCCCGAATAATCCGTCCGGCGCGGTCTACTCCGCCGAGACGCTGACCCGTCTGGCCGAGGTGCTCAACGCCAAGCAGGCCGAGTACGGTCATGACATCTTCCTGATCTCTGACGAACCGTACCGCGAGATCGTGTTTGATGGCGGCGAACAGCCGTATCCGAGCAAGTTCTACGACAACACGCTCTCCTGCTATTCGTATTCGAAGTCCCTGTCGCTGCCGGGCGAGCGCATCGGCTATGTGGCCGTGAATCCGCGCGCCACCGACGCCGAGCTGATTGTGCCGATGTGCGGACAGATCAGCCGCGGAACCGGCCACAACTGCCCGTCTTCCACCGCGCAGCTGGCCGTGGCCAAGGTGGTGGACGAGACGAGCGACCTGTCCGTGTACGAGACCAACATGAACCTGCTGTACGACGCGCTGACCCGTCTGGGTTTCGACGTGGTACGTCCTGGCGGCACGTTCTACATCTTCCCGAAGGCGCTGGAGGAGGATGCGAACGCGTTCTGCATGAAGGCCAAGGATTACGACCTGATCCTCGTGCCGTCCGATAGCTTCGGCGTGCCCGGCTACTTCCGCATGGCGTACTGCATCGACACCGACAAGGTGAAGCGTTCCATCGCGGCGCTCGAGCGTTTCGTGCACGAGGTTTACGGCCGCTGAAGACGATGGGCTGCTAGGTGATTGGGTCGCATGCCGCTAATCGCCGGAGCGAATAATATAAACGCCGCTTGGGGTAGCAAATGCCCTCAAACGGCGTTTTTTCGATTGGATTCATTCGGAATCGGTGTGATTCGCGGTTCCGGCAAAGTCCGTCCGGCACTCACATGCAATCAGTGCGTGGCTATTTCGTCGATTTTGGTGACGTGGCCGCCGAATTGGGCGCGCATGGTGGACACGACGCGCAGGATGTCGTCGGCTCCGCCACGTGAGGCTTGGCGGGCGTACAGCGCGGCGGCGGTAGCCGGGGTCGGCACGCCGAGCTCGAGCGCCGCTTCGATCATCCACTTCGCTTCGCCGGATTCGTTGGCCACCGGCGGCATGGACTCGAGCGTCGGATCCGCCTTGAACGCGATGGCCAGCAGGTCCAGCAGCCAGGATTGCACGACGGATCCTTCACGCCAGGACGACATCACGGCCGCCGGGTCTTCGATGAGCTGCGACTTCACCATGGTGGCGAAACCCTCGCCGAACGCCTGCATCATGCCGTATTCGATGCCGTTGTGCACCATTTTCGCGAAGTGGCCGCCGCCCACCGGGCCGGCCAATACCAGGCCCGAATCGCCTTCGGGCTTGAGGGCCTCGAAAATCGGGCGTGCCCTATCGAAATCCTCCTGGCTGCCGCCCACCATGAGCGCGTAGCCGCGGTCAATGCCCCACACACCTCCGGACACGCCGCAATCCATGAAATGGATGCCTTTCGTCTCCAATTCGGCCGCGTGCCGTGCGTCGTCGGTGTAGTGCGAATTGCCTCCATCGATGATCATATCGCCGGAATCCAGCAATCCGGCAAGCTCGTCGATGGTGCTGTCGGTCGCATCTCCGGCGGGCACCATCACCCATACGAGGCGTGGAGCCTTGAGCGCGGACACCAATTCCTCAAGACTGGACACGGTGCGGTCCGATTCGGGGGAGCGGTCGTAGCCGACCACCTCGTGTCCCGCGGCGGCGATGCGTTTCGCCATATTGCCACCCATTCGGCCCAGTCCGATCATTCCCAACTGCATGATGTGCTTCTTTCTACGAATTTCTACGTTTTTTTTATGAATTTCTGCTAAAAATGTGCGATTTGATAGGTTTTGATGCCGTCCGCAGGCTTTCCGCGTCCTCCGCAACGTGAAAAAGAAGATGACGGAAGACCTTGCGGACGGCAAGATTCGGTTATGCCGGTTATGCGTTTGTGCTTGTGATTGCGATTGCCGGAGTTGCGCCCGGCATGGTCACAGCACCAGCGAGAGCAGCATCACGCAGCCCAGACCGACCACAGACAGGATGGTTTCCATCAGCGACCAGGTCTTCAGCGTCTGGCCCACGCTCATGCCGAAGTATTCCTTGATCAGCCAGAAGCCGGCGTCGTTGAGGTGGGAGAAGAACACGGAGCCTGCGCCGATGGCCAGCACCAGCAGTGCCAGATGGGTCGGGCTCATGCCGGCGGCGAGCGGCACCATGATGCCGGAGGCGGTGACGGTCGCCA
>NZ_JBNMKH010000082.1:0-7235 GCF_050874245.1 Bifidobacterium sp.
AACTACGTAAATAGTAATTGCTACACATAGAAACAAAGACATGCAGATACACGGCACACGCACATACGCGGCACGAACAAACGCGACGCACACGGCACACGCACAAACGCACGTACACGGCACACATGACTCACACAAACGCTGCACACGCAATACACACCGCGCACACGGCACACACAAACGCACACAACACAACACGCACTTATCCACATAGCGGATTCGGACGCGTTATTTATCCACTTTTCCACAGATTTTCATATTCGGGTGGCGCGGACCGTCCTCCATCATCTACATTTGCCGACATGTACGCGCAAACACCTCAGGACATGGCACGCACGCTTTTCGAAGCGCAGTTCGCCGAGCTGCAACGCGCTCGGGCAATCCGCAAGAAATATCGCACCGACGTGGTGCTTGGTCTCACTTCCGCCATCAGAGTGCTGCTGATCGACATGCCCGCCCTTTACGACAAGGCGAAGCTGCTCGACTATCTGCACATCGTGGTGGAAGAGGCGCGATTCCGCTCTTCACTGGACGGCGTGAAGTTCCATGCATACACCGCAACGCTTCCTCCGGATCGAGCACCTGAACAACCGAATCAACCAGCTCAAGCGGATCAGGCAAGTCAAACAGCGCAACCAAATCAAACAGCACAACCAGCCCAAACAACCCAAACAACAGTCCGACAAAACAACCACACAGCAGAACGCGCCGACCAATCCAAGCAGACACAGTCAAAACCACAACACGGACAATACGAACAACACAAGCAACACGAACAAAGTGCACAAAACGCAAAACGTCCGAAAAGAATCCGCAAGACACCGCCGTTCTCCTCCTTCGAGAAAAGCAAGTACGCTCCCGTTTTCGTGGAGCCGCATATTTTCACGGTGCATCCGCTCCTGCTATGGGCGCAGATGGCCGCGTACCTCACACTTGAGGAGCTGGTGGTGCTTGGCGACGCGATGATGCGCCGCAATTATTATCATGTGCACGTCTCCCCCGAAAATTTCACCACGCTGCTCGACGAGCTTCCTTCCACATTCCCGCATCGCAGGAAATGCGAGGCAGCCGCGAAACTACTTGCCGAAAATACCGATTCATGCATGGAGACCCGTCTGCGATTCCGCATGCACCGCGCCGGCTATGGCCCGTTCGTGGTCAATCATCGGCTTACGTTGAATACTTCGGACGGCAGGACGGCTTTTCTTGATATCGCGATTCCGGATTTGAAAATAGCGATCGAATATTCCGGCAAATTCCATGCCAATAATTGGGAGAGCGACGAGGCACGACGCACGGCATTGGCTTCGGCCGGATGGCAGGTACTTTCCGTCAACGCCGAGACCTTGCGCGATCGCGGCAAATTCAAGGATTTTCTTTTGCAGCTTTCGATGACGATTGCAAGGCAACGCAATATTCTGCGGCAGGACGTGTGACGCGCGTAGAGACCGCGAAAAAGGAAATCACAGGAAACGAGGCTATAGGAAAGAGAAAGACCATAGGAACGCGCAAATATGCGAGGATGCGTCCGATTGAAAAATCACCGCAAAAAGTCACGTCCGTCGCGCAAATACGAAAGGACGCCGTCCGCATTTGCGGATGACGTCCTTTCGTAGAATGGTTCTTCGGATGGAATCCTCAGGCTTCAGTAGTTTCAGCGGTTTTAGCGGCCTCGGCGGATTCGGCATCGTCCTTAGGCTTACGCGGATGCTTCTGATGCGAACCAGCCTTCGGCCCGCGCTTGCCGACCGTGCCGTTCTTGGCGGTCTCCACGTCGAACACGATCACCTGCTCATCCGAATAGTAGACGCCGTCCAGCGCGTAGAACTCGATCCTCGAAGGATCATCCAGTTCAGGGAATTCAAAGAATTTCTGCGTGGCGACGAGCAGGTCGATGTTGCGCAGCGTCACCGCGGACGCCTCTCCCGGCCGTTTGGTGGCGAAACGAATCGCGTACTCGTCCTTCTTATCGCACTTCTGGATCGCGAATTTCTTCTCGTCGTAGTTCACCAGCACCTTGACGTATTCCGGGAATCCCAGCACGGAGCTGACGTTCTTGGAGAAACGCACGGATTCGAGCATGATCGTCATGGTCAATTTGCCGCCGGAACTCTCGCCAACTTCTTTGAAACCGTCCAGAATAGACATATAAAACCTTCCTTACGGAAAAACAACTACCGAAAATAAGTGTACATCATATTTCAATTTAATAATTATCGTTTCGACCGCAACATAATTGGCATGCAGCGCAATTTAAAAGGGTGCGACAACGATTTACGATTCACATAAATCGATTGGCACACCCTTAAATATCCGCTGACGTATCGGCGAACGTTGTGCGATTAATTAGTTTGGGGTTTGGTATTGGAATCCGTTCCGCTGATGGAGCCAGCAGGAGTCTGCGGGGTTCCAGAAGCGTTTTGATTGTCATTAGTATCTTTATTTGCATTATCAGGAGAAGGCTGCTCAGACGTGTCGTCAGACTTCTTTTGTTCACCAGTTCCAGTACCACCAGCGTTATTGTGATTCTCCCAGCCATTGCCATACTGGTACCCGTACGAATACTGACCATTCTGCGAATCATTCTGCGAGTCGCTCTGCGAATTCGTCTGCGCCGCTGCCGCCTGGGCCGCCTGAATGGAAGCGTTCACCGCATCCGTGGCCGTGGAGATCGCCTTCACCGCGTTCTGCATTGCCTGGACGTCGGAGCTCTTGCCGTCGATCAGTTTCTGCGCGGCGTCAATCGCCTGGGAAAGCGCGTCACGCGTCGCATCATCCGCGACCTGTCCGTTGGAGTTGTCAAGCAACGTGCTGGCGGTGGAGATGGCCTGATCCAATGCGCCGCGCGCGTTCTTGGTTTCCAGCGTCTTCTTGCTGGTTTCGACCGTTTTCACGGCCGAGGCGACGGCATCGGCCCGCTTCTGCATATCGCCGCTGTGCTTGTTCATATTGCTCGCTCTGGATTCCAGCACGGTCTGGGCGAGCGATGCGGAGCATTCGGTGGTGATGTTGCTGGAAGCAAGCTGTTCGCCTTGTTCGACGCTCTTGTTCAGTTTCGTCAGCGCGTTCCCGTCGGAAACCTGGTCTTTGGTGAGCTTTTGCATGCCGGACGCCTTTCGTATCGCGTCTTCCAAGGCCTTGCTTGCCTTAGAATATTTGCTTTGCGCTTTTTCGCACAGGGCGATTGCGTCGCGCTTGCTTTGATCCTTGTCTTTGGAGCGTGCGGCGAGCACGCCAGCAATGATGAGTGCGATCACCACCACCGCGACGATGACGGCCAGGACTATCTTTTTGGTCGGCAATGGTTTTTTCGGCGGTACGGGAACGGTTTTCAGCGGATCGTGTTCGGGATCGTCCTCGGCCAGCTTTTCCAGATCGTCTATTCCACCACTAACAGGAACGGCGGAATGCGAAGGCTCGGCCGCACCGTCGAATGTCAACGATTCAGCCGGCACGACCGCAGTTTCCTCTATGTCGGAGTTGCTCCGCAACGGAACGACTGTAGTCTTCTCCGCTTTGGAATCGCTCCGCACTGGAACGACCGTGGTCTTTTCCTTTCCAGCGTCGCTCTGCGCCGGTACAACTGTGATCTTCTCCGTTTCGGAGTCGTTCTGCGGCGGAACGACGGCATTGGACAGGCCGAAAGTGTCCTCATCTATCTTCGGGAAGCTCAGCGAAGGAATATTCCAATCGTCATCGAACGCATTGTTGCGCAACAAATCAACCGGATCGTCTTCCATTTTCGGAAAACCATTATCCTCAACTGCCATATTCTCCCCATTTCATGGCCAGTACACTTCGCATTCCGCCGCCAACGCCATATGATCATCATCGTCGGCACATACCAGACTCATGATAGCAACATTGTCAGAAACTTGGCATGGTTTTCTGGCAGAGCGTGACGCGATGCGATCATGCCCACGCTCCGGCAACCCCTTATTCCCATTTGCGCAAACGGCAACTTTTTTGCAGAACGACCCATCGTCCAGCGCAAGACTTGGAAAACCGGGTCTCGCATGAAGGAAACGACGACGAAGGTATTACGATAGGGTGTTTGCGATTCCACATTTATGCAAACATTTTCATGAAACGAAACAAGTTTTCAGCAACAATTTTCATTGATTTTCCGCCACTTTTCACAATTTCGTTCCTTATCGCAGATGTAAAATGGAAAATATACGTTTGCAATAGTGCAAACGCTATCAAAGAAGATGGGACCCCTTCACGGGGAGCCATGGAGTAAGGAACAAGGAGCTATGAGGCACCGGAAACCAACCCCGGCCTGGCAGAAGCTGGGTCTGAAGATCAGCAAGAAGGTGGTCGTCGGCGTCACAGCCGCAGCGACCGCCCTCGGCGGACTGGCGATCGCCAGCACTGCGGCGCAAGCCAACACCGGCCGCGACAGCTATGCCGACACCACCGGCAATCCCACGTTCGAGGCGGCACGTGAAAAGTACGGGCTGACCAAGAACATGAAGAACGGCGCCATCCTGCACGCGTGGATGTGGTCGTTCAACACCATCACGGAGCATATGGATGAGATCGCCGAAGCCGGCTACACCTCCATCCAGACCGAGCCGATGAGCAAGATCAAGGAAGTGCCCGCCAACGGCAAGAAGTTCACCGAGAACTGGTATTACGTATACCAGCCGGCCAACACCTCCATCGGCAACTTCGTGGTCGGCACCGAAGCCGATCTGAAGAAGATGACCGCGGCCGCACACGCCCATGGCATCCGTATCATCGTGGACGTGGTGGCCAACCACTTCACCGCCGACTGGAACGCCATCGACTCCGATTGGCAGAATCCTGAATATTTCCACGACAAGAACGCCTGCAACGGCAGGAACATCAACTATTCCAACCGTTGGGAGGTGACCCATTGCCAGCTGCTGGGCCTGTGGGATCTGAACACCGCCAACAAGACGGTGGAAAGCCGCATGCACGACTTCCTGAAGACCGCCGTGGATGATGGCGTCGACGGATTCCGTTTCGACGCGGGCAAGCACGTCGAGCTTCCTGGCGAATTCGACAACTCCACGTATTGGGACGTGATTCTGCAGAACGGCGCGCAATACCAGTACGGCGAAGTGCTGCAGGGCGACCCCGGACTGGACTACAAGGCGTATGCGGCGCTGTACGCCAAGTACGGCAAGGGTGGCGGCGGCGCCACCGCTTCCGATTACGGCAAGGCGATTCGCGCCGCGCTGTGGAACAAGAACCTCAATGCGGGTAACCTGAACAGCCTGCAAGGCGCCGGCATCGCAGACGATCACCTGGTCACCTGGGTGGAGTCGCACGACAACTACGCCAACGAGGACAAGGAATCCACGTATCTGACATCCGAGCAGATCCGATTCGGCTGGGCCATCGTCGGCGCGCGCAAGGGCGGCGCTCCCCTGTTCTTCAACCGTCCGAAGGATTCCGGCGGCAACAAGCCGCAGTTCGCCGAAACCAGCCAGCTGGGCGATGCGGGTGATGACGAGTGGAAGAAACCCGAAGTCGTGGCGGTCAATCAATTCCGCAACGCCATGGACGGCGAGGATGAGTACCTGCGCAACTGCGGTGCCAACCAGAACAACAACTCCTGCCTCATGGTGGAGCGCTATGCCACCGATAACAAGTCGGAAGATGATGGCGTGAGCATCGCCAACATGGGCGGCGACCAGGATCTGGCCGGCACTCCGACCAAGCTTGACGACGGCACGTACACCGACCAGGTGAACGGCGGCAAGATCGTGGTCAAGAACGGCAAGATCGAATCCGGCACCGCCAAGGGCAACGCCGTGAGCGTCTACTTCACCCCGGGCGTGAAGGAATCCGTCTCCGCCACTGCCAGCAAGAAGTTCTCCTCCGACACCATGAAGGTGACGCTGAGCGCCCGCAACGCCAAGAACCTCAGCTACAAGCTGAGCAACGGCAAGAACGGCTCCTTCGTCGACGGCGACAGCCTCACCATCGGCGAGGGCATGAACGAGGGAGATTCCGTGACACTGACCGTCACCGGCACCGGCACCAAATCCGGCAAGGCGCTGGAATACACAGCCACGTATACGAAGGTCGCGTTCAAGCAACGCGTCGTGTACGCGAAGAAACCTTCCAATTGGCAGAACCTGTACGTGTACGCGTACCGCGATGACCCGTCCGCCGACGAGCAGCTTGAGAACGCCGCTTGGCCTGGCGAGGCCATGACCGCCGTCACTGATGGCGATTCCTGCGGACAGACCGCTGGCACGTATCGTTACGAGCTTCCGGATTGGGGAGATACCACCTACCGCGTGATCTTCACTGACGGCAAGACAGGCACGTCCACGAAGTATCCCGCCGATTCCGATACCGATATCGATGCGGCAGGACTGGAGTCCACCGGAACGCAGATTTGGAACGGAGACACTTCGCAACCGTCCAGCAGCACGTGGAGCGATCTTGCCTGCAGTACCTCGAAGGTGACGAAGGTCACGATCTCCGGCGACACGTCCATGGACCTGTCCTCGACGCAGACCCTGCAGCTCAAGGCATCGGTGACCACCGATCCGGCAGGCGGCTCCGCCTCCGTGAGCTGGAGCTCCTCCGATACCGATCTCGCCACCGTGGATTCCACCGGCAAGGTGACCGGCCTCAAGGCCGGCACGGTGAAGATCACGGCCAAGGCCGGCGGCAAGAGCGCCACCGTGACGCTGACGCTGACTGGTGTGAGGCCGCAGCCTCCGGTTGCAAAGAACACGATCTACGCCACCAAGCCTGCCGGCTGGAGCAAGATGTACGCGTACGTGTACACCGGCGATGGCGCCACCGCGGCGAGCAACGCCAAGTGGCCGGGCGTGGAGATGTCCAAGGCGGACAACTGCGACCAAACCGGCTATAAGTACGAAGTGCCTGACAACCTGGCCAAGAACGCGAAGGTGATCTTCAACGACGGCGGTAGCCAGCAGTATCCGGGATCCCGCCAGCCGGGCCTGGACTACAACGGCGGCATCGTGAAGTGGGACGGCTCGACCGCGACCCTGGCCGCGATCACCTGCGACACGACCGTTCCGGTCTCCTCCGTGTCGATTTCGGGTGATGGCGTGTCCAATGGCAAGCTGAGCCTGAAGGCCGGCGCGTCCGCGCAGCTGACCGCCACGGTCCTGCCGGAGAACGCGACGGACCGGAAGGTCACGTGGACCAGCTCGGACTCGAGCGTGGCGAACGTGATGGGCACGGGCGTGGTCACCGCCGGCCGGAAGGCCGGCACC
>NZ_JBNMKH010000083.1:0-7131 GCF_050874245.1 Bifidobacterium sp.
AAGAAGTAGTACAAATACGCTCTTGAGTTCTCAAACCACCACCACTCACCCACCTCGCCATCCGGTCTCGACCGGACCACTCGCTGAGCGGCAGCAAGAGATAAACTTACAGCACGGACGCCAAACACGCAACCCGGCCCGTCCAGGCAAGACGCGAACCATTGGAAACACAGGCATCCACCGGCGTGTCGAAAACACGCCAAACACGGGTTGGAACCATCGACGGGACCAGCATAAGCCCTGAAAACCACGGGCAGGTGAACGAGAAAACAACAACACACGGCGTGTCGGTCGCTTGGAAACCATGCATCGCGCAATCGCAACAGACCTTGGAAAAGGAAAAAGCCGGACAATGGAAACCGCGCGGTGGTATGTATGGAGGTATGAGCAAGAAAATCGCAGTATTGACGGGCGCGGGCATCTCCACGTCCGCAGGTATCCCCGACTTCCGCGGACCGGACGGCGTGTGGACCAAACACCCCGAGCAAATGAACGTATATGACATCGACGCGTTCCTGGCCAACAAGGAGGATCGTGAATACTCCTGGCGCTGGCAGAAGGAATCGCCGGTATGGAACGCGCAACCGGGCACCGCGCACAAGGCGCTCGTCAAGCTGGAACAGGCCGGCATGCTGACACTGCTCGCCACGCAGAATTTCGATGCGCTGCATGAAAAAGCGGGTAACAGCAGCAACATCATCGTCAATCTGCATGGCACCATCGGCACCTCGCACTGCATGAAATGCCATGCGAAATACAACACGGCGGACATCATGGCGAATCTCGACAACGAGCCGGATCCGCACTGCCACCGCAAACTGCCGTACAGCGGAAACATGCCGTGCGACGGACTCATCAAAACCGACGTCGTCTACTTCGGTGAGGCGCTGCCGGACGGCGCGATCGAGAAATCGTACCGGCTGGCCACGCAGGCCGACGAATTGTGGGTCATCGGATCCACGCTGGAAGTGATGCCGGCGGCGAGCATCGTACCGGTCGCCGCGCAGGCGGGCGTGCCGATCACCATCATGAACATGGGCCGCACGCAATACGATCGTCTGGCCACACGACTGATCCGCGACGACATCGCGGTCGCGCTACCGCAATTGGTTGATGAAACGATTGCAGCGGAACAAGGCAAGTGACATCCAGCAACGTAAAAAGCTCCTCAACCCGATTGGATTGAGGAGCTTTTTGTACGGAATCGGCGCGGAAACCGCAGGAATCCGCACTTGCCCAAAAGAGACAATCAGTAGATGCGCTTGGGCTGGAAGCCGGCCGCGCGCATCGCGTCAAGGACGCGGTCGATATGCTCGGGGCCATTGGTTTCGACGGTAACGCCCAGGGACACCGAATCGGTGTAATGGCTGGAGGCCTTGAACTGGTCGTGGTCAAGCGCGATGACGTTGGCGCGCTGCTCGGCCAGAATCGTGGCCACCTTGACCAGCTGGCCCGGAGTATCCGGAAGTTCCACCTCGAAGTTCATGATGCGGCCACGCGCAATCATGCCCTTCTGGATCACCGCGCTGATGGAGACGGTGTCTTCGTTACCGCCGGAAAGGATCGGCACCACCACATGCGGGCCCTGCGCCTCGGCGAACTTGCGCGAACGCAGATTCAGATGCTCAAGCGCGGCCAAAGACACGGCGCCGGCGGCCTCGACCACCAGCTTATGCTTCTCCAGCATGAGCAGGATCATCTCGTTGATATCACGCTCGGTGACGGTGACCAAGTCATCGAGGAACTCGTTGAGCAGCGCGAACGTGAGGTCACCCGGACGCTTCACAGCGACGCCTTCGGCCGACGTGCGCACCTGATCGGCGGCCACCACATGGCCGGCGGCCAGCGAATTCTTCCACGCGGGGCTTCCCTCCGGAATGGCGCCGATCACGCGCACTTCCGGCTTAAACGTCTTGATGGCGAGCGCCACGCCGGCGCCCAGACCACCGCCACCAAGCGGTACGACCACGTCGGTGACGTTCGGCACGTCCTCGAGAATTTCAAGACCGATGGTGCCTTGTCCGCACAGCACTTCGTAGTCGTCGAACGGCGGCACGTAAATCATGCCCTCGGTATCGCTCAGCTCCTGCGCGCGCGCAGCTGATTCGTCGAACACCTCGCCACACAGCACCACGTCAGCACCGTAGGCCTTGGTGGCATCCACCTTCAACGGCGGAGTGATCTGAGGCATGCAGATGGTAGCCTTCGCGCCACGCTCGCGGGCCGCGTACGCCACGCCCTGCGCATGGTTGCCTGCGGATGCGGTGACGATGCCGTGCGCGAGCTGCTCGTCGGTCAGCGACGCGATTTTGTTGTATGCGCCGCGAATCTTGAACGATCCGGTAACCTGGAGGTTCTCCGGCTTGAGCAGGATCTCATGTCCGGTCATTTCGGACAGCACGGGGGACGGAATAATCTCCGTGTGGCGTGCGGTGCCCTTCAGTCGTTCAGCGGCCAGTTTCAATTCGGCGGCATGATCGCGCCGCAATGCTTTGAGCACCTCGTTTTGTTCCATGGACGTTATTGTAAGCGCACGTCTGCCGAAAATGCCGTGCGATCGCAGGAACGCAGCGGAATCGCACGAAAAAGGAAAAAGAAACGTCCGGCAGGTTTCGTGAAGAACCTGCCGGACGTTCCGCAGAGAGTTATAGGGAAAGATCGATCAGAGCTGGATCACGACTCCCTCCCAGCGAGCGAGCTCGCCGTGAGCGATCGATTTAACGCTATGCATAGCATCATAAGTGCTGAGCAGTACTTGCGATTCGTTTGCGCCGTCGGAGAGCAGTTCCGCCACATCCGCGGGAAGTTCGGCGGACCTGTCGGTGAGGTTGACCACGACGAGAATCGTGTCGTCGCCGTTGGTGCGCGTGAAGGCATACACCTGGTCATCGTCGGCGGCGAGCAGATGCCATTCGCCCGCGGCAATGGTGGCGCTGTTGTGGCGCATGGCGATGAGCTTCTTGTAGAACGTATACACGGAGTCCGGATCGTCGAATTCCTCGGCCGCGTTGACCTCCACATGGTTCGGGTTGACGCTGATCCATGGTTCGGTCGTGGCGTCCGGCGCGGTGAATCCGGCGTATTTGGAGGCGTCCCACTGCATGGGGGTGCGCGCGTTGTCTCGTCCGATGAGGGCGAGCGCGGCCATCATGGATTCGGACGACTGGCACTTGGCTTCCTCCACGCGCTGACGGTAGCCGTTGAGGGCTTCCAGATCGCGGTACTGTTCCAGCTTGGTGAAGTGGGCGTTGGTCATGCCCAGCTCCTCGCCTTCGTAGATGTACGGGGTGCCGCGGTGCATGTGCAGCACCATGCCGAACGCTTTGGCGCTGAGCTCGCGGGAGTCGCGGTCGGAGTCGTTGCCCCAGCGGGAGACGACGCGCGGCTGGTCGTGGTTGCAGAAGAACAGGCTGGCCCAGCCGGCGTTCCTTACGGCTTCCTGCTGTGCTGCGAGGCTCGCGCGCAGGTTCTTGACCTCGAACGGGACGGTGTTCCACTTGGAGCCTTCCTGGTCGATGCCGACGTGGTCGAACAGGAACAGCATGTCGAGTTCCTTGTGGGCCGGATCGGTGATGAACTCGTTGCGGTCCGGGGTGATGCCCGGAGCCTCGCCCACGTTGATGTAGCCTTCACGGCCTTCGAACACCTCGCGGCGCATTTCGGCGAGGAACTCGTCGAGACGCGGTCCGTTGGAGCAGAACGGGAACGGGCTGGAATAACCTTCCTCGCCGACCGGCAGGTCGTCGATTTCGGAACCGTCCTCGCCCGGCAGTTTGCCGTTCTTGTCAACGGTCTTGGAGATCTGGGTGATCACGTCCATACGGAAGCCGTCGATGCCGCGATCCATCCACCAGTTCATCATCTTGTAGACGGCCTTGCGCACCTCGGGGTTCTCCCAGTTGAGGTCGGGCTGCTTCTTGGAGTACTGGTGGAAGAAGTATTCGCCGCGCTTCGTGTCGTACTCCCATGCGGAGCCTCCGAAGTAGGAACCCCACTGGTTCGGCTCGGCGCCCGGCGTGCCCGGCTCGTGGCCCGGCTTGGCGGGACGCCACCAATACCAATCCGCGTGCGGATCGTTCTTGTCACGGGATGCCTGGAACCAAGCGTGCTCGTCGGACGTGTGGTTCACGACCAGATCCATGATGACCTTCAGACCGCGCTCATGCGCTTCGGCGAGCAGCTCGTCCATGTCGGCCATCGTGCCGAACAACGGGTCGATGTCCTGATAGTCGGAGATGTCGTAGCCGTTGTCGTCCTGCGGGGATTTGAAGACCGGGGACAGCCACAGCACATCCACGCCAAGGTCGGCGAGATAGTCAAGACGACTGGTGATGCCCTTCAGATCGCCGATACCATCACCATTGGAATCCTGAAAGGACCGCGGATAGATCTGGTAGACCACCGCGTTGGCCCACCATGGATTCGGGGTGGCACCGTTGGAACGGACGGTGTCGGGAAGAGTGGAACGATTGAAATTCGTCATTTCGATTGGGCTCCTTTGCATAAACGAGGCGAATGAACTTTTGCTATGTCCAATGGTACGTAAGGCGTTTTTTCTTTCTTGCCCGCGGCGCGTTTCGCAAAGCAGGAAATGAATGATGGGACGGGGGTATATCGGCTATTCTTCGAAGATCACGACGTCCCCGTAGGAGACGCTCGTCGACACGGTCTCGCCCGTTTGCAGCGGACGGACTTCTCCGCTTTCGGGACGGATGACGCGGGCCGGCCCGCGCGCGGCCAGGCGCACCTCCTGCTCGTGTTCTTCGCAAAGTCCGATGTAAGCCGTCACGTCACGATCGCCGAAACGCGCATGGACGCCCAAGGCATCCGCGGACTTCCGTGGATCGCGCAACAACGAATCCACCGTGGGAACGCCCGGGGCGTCCGGACGCGCCAATCCGCCACCGAAGTCGAGAAGGCCGTGCAGCATCCTCTCGTCCGTATGCCCTTCGGCGTCGGAGCAATACACCGGACCTCCGCTCAGCAACCGCATGATTCCATGCGCCCACGCGTGGGGATGTTCGCTCCAGAACATGTCCCAGTCGCAGTGGTACAGCTCGCCCATCAGCAGCGCGTTGAAGGCGTTCTGCATAATATGCTCGGCAAGCGAGCGCGGATCGTGCGGCAGGTAATCGTCGCTGCTTCGGACGATCGGGGAAATCGGACGATGCCAGTAATCCTCCGGCGCCATGCCCATGCAGTTGATGAGCGCATTGTCGAAATGCCTGGCCACCGCGGAATCGAGCCCCTCATGTCTGCCGATGGTCGCCTCGCCATAGCTTTCCATGCCGGAGGTCATCACCGACGTGGAGCTTTGCGAATCGACCTTGACGAAATCGATGCCGGACCTTTCCAATCCCTTATCCCATTCATGCCAGAAGGCGAACGCCTGGCCGTCGGTTTTGCCCGGCAGCAGACAGCCATTGGCGGTGCGCGTCAAATCGCCATCCATCCGCCGCGCGACTTCGCCGTGAGGGTCGATGCCGTTCCAATAGCCTTGGAACGCCTGCCACACGCCGACATGCTTCACTCCGAACTCGTCCTTCAGCAGACGCACGGTGTGCGAAAGCCCCTGCGGGAAACGGTCCGGATCCGCGCCGAACGAACGCAGCATGCCTTTTTCACGATCGACGTCGGACCACCCATCGTCGATCAGCACCCAGGATATCGGCACGTTCTTGCGGCGGAATTCCTCCATTTTGGCGATGATCGCCCGTTCGTCGACGTTCTGTCCGAGCGAATCCCACGTGCACCATCCGAATCCGGTGAGCTCCTGTGGGAACGTCCGCTCGGAGCGCATGCGAATATGCGTCCGTCCCGCGATGACGCGTACGCATTCGTGGATGGCGCGGTATGGATCGTCAGACACGGCAACGGCGCACAGCATTCCGGACAACCGGGTGAAGCCCATCGCGTTGATGGACGCGCGCAGCCGCGGCTTACCGTCGGAAGCCCCCATATCAGCGCGGATGTCATCCCCGCACGCCGCCAGCATCACGCACCATGCATCGGACGAGCGCCATAACAGAAGCTGGGTGCGCTCGGGGATATCGGCGAACGTCGCCTCCCATGCGGGGCGCATCCACCATTCCTTGTGCTGGTACAAAGCCAGGATGTCACCATCGTTCGGCATGCCGATATCGAAGCCGACCTCGACCGCGCGGAACGGGTCATACGTGTCCTGCTCCTGGAAACGGGCGGCACGGTCCGCTGGCTGGTCGATCCGCGTGTCAATGCCGATGCTCCACACCGGGCATGCCACGTCCGGTTCCTCGGCCATCCGGACCATGCCGTTTGGCATGTTCCACGTGAAACAACTATGGTCATCTCCCCGAACGAGACGCGCCATCGTACTGCGGATTGTAACGGGACAGGTGACAGTCTTCATGGTCGCTCCTTCACAGTCGTCATGCGCGGAATCAGCATGGTCCAATGCCACAGGTTCCAATGCCATGGATCCCATGTCATGGGTCCCACCGGAACCGGTCATACCTGCTTATACCAGACGGTGGTCTCGGGAAGAACCCGGTCCGCGGTTTCCGAACAACGGGAATCGAGCAGCACAGCCGCATGCTCCGGCAACGCGATCGAACGCGTCGACGAGAAATTCGTCAGCACGGTCATGCCGGAAGGCAATGTCCAGCCGAAACCATCCGGACCGCAGACATCGTCCGCCAACCATTCGAGGTCGATATCGGCGCCATGCTTGACCATGCGCTTCCTGATCGCCATGGCCCGCCGGTACAGGTTCAACGTCGAATCGCCACGGCCCTCCTGACCGGACGCAGCGTAATCGGCGAACCAATCGGGCTGCGGCAGCCAGGCGCGGCCGGAATCGTTGAAACCGAAGGCCTTGTCCTTCTCTCCGGTCCACGGCAACGGCACACGGCAGCCATCGCGTCCTTTGAACGCGTGCCCCCTGCGCTCCCAAATCGGATCCTGCAATTCCTCGGGAAGCAGGTCGAAATCCTCGGGAAGCCCCAGCTCCTCACCCTGGTAGATGAAAGCGGTTCCAGGCAAGCCCAGCATGACCAAAGCGGCGGCACGCGCGCGGCGGGCGGCCGAAGCCGGATCGATCGGCGGATTCGTGCCATTGGACGTGACCCACGCCTCGATGTCGGTTCCCGTCGG
>NZ_JBNMKH010000084.1:0-7058 GCF_050874245.1 Bifidobacterium sp.
GGCACGAAAGACATTCCAGAACATCGCCACGGTCCAGATGGCGGCAACCAAAGCCGAGCCAACCGCAAACCCCCATCTACGTAGAAGGCGCTTACGCAGATGCGCCTTGCCAAGAGGGCTGAGCAGAACGGTTCCCTGCTGATCGTGGAAAGCACGACGACGATCTCGCCATTCCCTGATCTGCTGACGATTCGCGGCGAGCATGGACAACGACTTGATCGCAACCTTGCTCTGGCCGCGCAACCGAACACGCGCCCGCCATGCGCCGGGAAGATGCAGTAACGCACGCCAGGGAATCGCCAATTCGCAGCAGGCATGATATGGCTGTTTACGGGTCAGGCAAAGCACCGCCAAAGCCAACGATTGAATGATGGACCATAGCCAAAGCAACGGCCACCACGAACGGTGCATATCGGTATATGCATATTTGACGTTGGCTTCACGTATGGCAAGGTATGGATCGATGCGTCCATCCTCATCTTCCACAGGGCGACCGTTTTTGGAACGGATGCCCTCGAAGCGTGCCCTCCGATGAGCGATGCGCGCTTGGGGAACCACCGCGACACGACCTCCGCCAAGACAGATACGCCGGCATAGGTCCTTGGACTCGGCGAACGTCCCAAACCACGGATCGGCCCCTTCGAACGCGCGCAGCGTGGACAACGGCACTAATGCTCCGGACAGGGAAACCGCCAGCACATCCTGCCGGCCATCGTACTGTTCCTGATCAGGCTCGCCGTCAACCACCAAGGAGACCGCATCGTGATGTCCCGCATACAAACCGACATTATGAAGGTTCTCCGCCTGCCAATCCAGCTGCTTGGAGCCGAGAAGAGACACCGTTGGGGTATTCCTCCACGCGTCGAGCAATGTTTCAAGGCATCGGTCATCGGCCGGACGGGAATCGTCATGGAGCGTCCATAGAGCACGGATGCCGGCGTCCATATCAATCTGGTTCACCGCGCGCATCACCGCATCCATGAAGGAGACCGCTTCCTTCACCCCGGCCAAAATGACACGCACCGTTTTGGCCTCGGGGACCTCGGTGAGCACATCCTCCGACGAATGGATGACATCGAATGTCATCTGCATGGGCCGCTCAATCCGTCCCGTGCAATCGGCGACGATGATCATCGCCGGCAGCACGCGCTGGGCAAGCACCGCGCTGACAGTGGATCCCAGAAACCGCAGATCATATTGCGCGGTGACCACCGCGGCCACGGATATATCGACGTCCTGTTGATGCGTATATGGCCTGCTCTTGAGCAGATCCGTCACGATTGTTTGGATATCGCTGCTGGCGTTTGAATTCATAGTTTCAAGTGTACGCATGGGACGTGCCGTACGTTATGCCCGCTCCTTATGCTCTTTTTTATACCGACGGCGTTCCCGCTCGCTCATGCCGCCCCAAATGCCGAAACGCTCATCATGGTCAATCGCCCATTTCAGACACTGTTCCCGCACCTCGCACTGGGCGCACACCCTCTTCGCGTCTCTGGTCGAGCCGCCTTTTTCCGGGAAGAACGCCTCGGGATCGGTCTGCGAGCACAATGCCTTATGCTGCCAGGATACGTCATCATCCCGCTTGAACAGACCCCACAGCTCCACAAGCGGATTATCGGAAGACTCATCGATCACGCCCCACATGAGCCCTCCCCACAACATCTGTATTTTGTCTGTGCATACTCCGCACTGGTTCAGGATACACACACCACACATAAGTTTGTCAAATTCCAACGAGTCAATGACCATGTATCAGAAAAAATGTGATATAAGGAATCACCATTGCCATGTTCCAAAAGCGCAATGCCAACGGAAAATCAGACGCCACCTTTATAATGGTCTTTTTGGGTGGTGACGGTTTTCAAATCGCTCCGCGTCAAACGTCTCATCAATCAGGAAGGCAACACCGTGACAACATCCCCAGCCGGCAACAAGCTTCCTAATATCAATGGCTTTCAGGATACGAAGCCACGGCATAGCCTCGGGTACACGGTGCAACATCGAATCAGAACCATAATCTCCTTGGCACTCGCGGCGATGCTGGTGTTCGCAGGCACCGCCGCAGCCGCGACATGGCTGGATGTTGACGGCATCATCAGGAACAATTCCGTCAACGTGATCGGACAGGGATCGTTGGATGACGGTACCTCCATCATCGATCCGAATTCCGGACAGCCGATCGAATTCGTGCTGATCGGCCAGGATTCACGCGATGGCGCGGAGAACCAAGCCATCGGAGGCAGTTTCGATGACGTCGTTGGAGGCCATCAAGCCGACACCACCATGATTGTGCAGATCTCCGCCGACCGCAAGGAAATCAATCTGGTCTCCATCCCGCGTGACTCCTTGGTGGACGTGCCCCAATGCGAAACCTCAAAGGGCAAAATCCCCGCCCAATACAATGTCATGTTCAACTCGATATTCGCAGGCGCATACCAGACTGGAGGCGACCTCGCTTCGGCGGCGAGCTGCACCCTGAATGCAGTGAACAGTCTTACCGGACTGAACATCCAGAGCTTCATCGTCGTTGATTTCGCAGGATTGGTCAAGATGATCGATGCGGTCGGCGGAGTGGACCTATGCATTCCGCAAAACGTCGACGATCCGTATACCGGGCTCAAACTCAACAAGGGAATGCACCATCTTGATGGCGTGGCCGCAACCCAATACGCCCGCACCCGTCACGGATTGGGAGATGGCTCCGACACCTCGCGAACCACCCGGCAACAATACCTCATCAAACAGCTCATGAGCGAGGCCCTCAGCAAGAACCTGCTCACCGACACCGCACAGCTATACCAATTGGCGAAATCCGCGCTTAAATCGCTCAATATCTCCCAAGGTATGGCCGACACAGCGGCATTGGCCGGACTTGCCATGAGTCTGAAGGATTTCTCAATGACCAATCTGCAGACTCAGACCGTTCCTGTAGTACAGGCTCCTTCCGACCCTAACCGTTCCGTATGGACCGACGAGGCCGATACATTGTGGGAGAAGATGCGTCGCGGCAAACCTATTTTCGAAACCTCCGACTCCTCCTCCAAAGACACCGCCAATTCCAGCGAGTCCAACGACGATTCGAACGGCACGAATGGCGGCCAGTCGGATGAATCCACGGACAAGTCCTCCAACGAAACCCCCGACCCAGCCACCGGACTAATCACTGAAGCGGATGGCACACTGATTGATCCAAGCACCGGAGGAACCGTCGATCCGGAAGACGGTTCCATCCATGACGCGGTCACAGGACAGTACATCGGTCTTGCCGATCGGTATCTCAACGCAACAGTATGTGCCGTTCCAGCAAAGAACTAACGCATAACCACGCAATCACGTCCCTGCACGGTGTACATGGTGTAGGGACGATTTCATTCTGGGAGGAACCATGAGCGAAGACAACGGAACGAAAGGACCTGCGGGCGCACCACCGAGCTTCATTCCGGCATCGGGACGTAGAAAACAATCGGATTCCTCGTCCACAGGCTCATCCCATAGGTCAAACGAGGCAGACCAGCCTGTGAGCTTCGCTCCGGCCTCGCGCCACAATCGCGTCTCAACCACGGAAACGGCGAAACGCGCATCCCGGACATCCCCGACGTCGACGCCGCAGAGTTTCGCGCCTGCCACGGCACCATCGGAAAGGGCCCGCCGGCGGAATCAATCACCTGAATCATTCGCTCCGAAGGCATCCGACCGCACCATATCGAAGGCGCAACAGGTCCGAGGCTCCTCCTCCACTTCCGTTTCGACTAGAGAGATGGCTCCGCGCATGGGCACAGCATCAATTCCCATGAAGGCATCGGTCACGTCCACGAGGAAGGTCCATGTCGGACGTATCGTGCTCATCGCATTCCTCGTGATCGTTCTCGTACTTGGAATCGGAATCTTCGCCGCTTGGAATTGGGCCGACGGACAACTCAACAAGCAGAAATGGTTGACTTCCAAGGCTGACACTGCCGGTGAAAGCTGGCTTATCCTCGGTTCCGATGAAAGAGAAGGCACCATAGGAGACGCCGGTGACGTCGAGGGCTTCCGAACCGACACGATCCTTGTGCTCACCAAACCGAAGAATGGACCATCCTCGCTGATCTCCATTCCACGCGACTCACTTGTGGAAATCGATGGGAACTACATGAAGATCAATGCCGTGGCGCAGCTATATAGTCGCAAACAGCTCGTCAACGAGGTGGAGGATATCACCGGACAGAAGATCAACCATGTGGCGATGGTTCGATTTGGAGGTCTGGTCAAAGTCGTCGATGCGTTGGGCGGAATCGATCTGTGCTATGACCAGACGGTCAGCGATCCCTACTCGGGTTTGAATTGGACTTCGGGATGCCATAGCGTGGACGGCGCCACGGCACTCGCTTTCTCCCGTATGCGCTATGCGGATGCGCAGGGCGATTTCGGACGTGCCGCTCGCCAACGGCAGGTCATCAACGCCATCGTCAAAAAAGGAACGTCACGACAGACGCTGACTAATTTGGGTAAAACCAAGAAAGTTGCCGCCGCGGCACTGGATTCAGTGACGGTGGACGAAAAAACCTCGACTTCATCACTACTGAGCATGGCTCTTGCCTTCAAGAGCGCCTCTGGAAAGCACGGCATTTCGGGAAGCGTGTATTGGACCGACCCTGATTATTATGTCGATGGCGTGGGATCAAGCGTTTTGCTGGACACCGAACGAAACACCCAGCTTTTCTCCGAATTGGCTGACGGCACGCATTCCCCCGGAACGGTGGGAACGCTGGCGGAGAGTCAGCAGAACTGACGGCGACACGCCGAAAATGTGGATAACCCACGTTCTCAGACCACAACCCATGTTTCGACTTGCGCCAGATGGCTGACAGCATCCAGTCTGAAGCCATGCGCAATAGAAGACATCCCTGGCGACTGAACGAACAACGCCTCACCCTGCTCAGTTGGAGTGCGCCATTGTTGGCGCAACTCATCATGCTGACCATCATGTGCGTGCAACGCCAATGGATGTATGCGGCCATGCTGGCTCCGGGAATGCTCGGCAGCGCGCTCATGCTGGCCACGATGGTCATACGGGCCAAGCACGCGGAATCCTCCGGTGACAATGGGGATTTCGACATCGGCACCACATCATGCCGTCAGAACCAGACAAGCCCCGCTTTCGCATTCGAAGATTTGGCACGCGCAAGCTTCGAAGAGCTACACGGACTGCACGCGGAGATTCTGCCTTGGCGCGCCATCGTGCGCAATTGGATGGCTTCTCCACCGAACAGTGCCATCGGCGTATCGGAGTACGGCACATTCCGCATCAATCTGACCGCATTGGGACCGCACGCCATGGTTGCAGGCACCACAGGATCAGGTAAATCGGAACTACTTATCAGCTGGTGCATGGCATTAGCCATTCAACACAGTCCCAGAACCCTCCATTTTGTTTTTCTCGATTTCAAGGGTGGCTCCACATTCAACGCTTTGGAGCATCTGCCACACACCGTGGGCAATGTCTGTGACCTCGACCTCGCCCACGCCGTACGAGCGTTGAACGCCATCGAGCAGGAGCTGATTCGACGTGAGGCATTGGTAAGCGCCGAACGTGTCGCGCGCTTCGATCAACTCTCCCATCCCCCGGCGCGGCTCGTGGTAGTCATCGACGAATTCCACGCATTGCGCGACCGTCTGCCCGATTACATGCAGCGTCTGAATCGTCTGGCTTCCCTTGGTCGATCGCTCGGCATGCATCTCATCGTCTGCACGCAAAACCCCATGGGACAGGTTCATGCCGACATGAAGGCCAATATATCTTTGAACATCTGTCTACGTGTCACCGACCAGATGCAATCGAACGAGCTTATCGGCGTCAAAGACGCGGCACTGATTCCAGCCGCCTTCCCCGGTGCCGCATACTGCCATGACGGACAACACACGACACCGTTCCTTTGCAGCGCGGTGCACGATATCGACGCTCTGGTCAAAGCCGTCAACACCGCCGCAAAGTTCGATGGAATCGACAATCCGAAGCCGCTGTTCTCCGATCCTCTTAGCAAACAAGCCTCCATACGCGACCTCACGGTCCCGTCGGACAACATATGGCAGCGCGTCCCCTTCGCTCTTGGCGATGACGGCGTGCTCGTCTCCACCGCCTTCCTGGACGTGGGTCAAGGAAACATCGCCATAATCGGAGCATACGGCAGCGGCAAAACCAATCTGATGCTGCATTGCGCCAGCTGGCTGTACGGCACTGGCCGATGCGGCATAAGGTTCACGCGAAGGACCGATGCCGGATCGGTCACGGATGACGGCAGGGCTTCGCCTAAACATGAACGCGTCATCTGGTTCGTGGATGACGCCGATGCGATGTTGGATCCTTTCAGTCAATCGGAAGAAGCCGATGAGCTCAGACAGGCGCTGGCGGACCCCTCCATCACCGTGATCGCGGCGGTGGAACAACCACGAAGCGTTCTGCTTGATAGGTGTCTCACGCGCATAGTCTTTCCCAGCGGCGAACGATCCAACGATTTGATGCTGGGCGTCCCCGGTCCCATCCTGGATGGCTTCGGCGTCGACGACTACGCCATCCCCGGACGAGGAGCCTTCATCCAACAAGCAAAGGCATATCCTGTGCAATGCGTGGAATTCACAGGCTTTTAGGAATTCCTTGATTTCTTTTGCCCAGACTCTTGAAAAATATTCCGATTCGTGGTTATCTAAGTAACGGATAACATGCCGATTAAGGCAAGAGGAAGGCGATTACATGAGCAGTGCTTTTGATTGGCGAGCCAAGGCCGCATGCCGGGATAAGGATCCGGAGCTGTTTTTCCCCGTCGGCAACACCGGCGCCGCCTATCAACAAATCGAAGAGGCCAAAGCGGTTTGCCGCACCTGCAAGGTGATTGACGCATGCTTGAAATGCGCGCTGGACACCAATCAGGATTACGGCGTCTGGGGAGGTCTGAGCGAAGACGAGCGACGCGCGCTCAAGCGCCGCGCGATGCGTGCCCGCCGCTCCCAAGCCATGCAAATGCAGGTCTGATTCTTTTACGGAGCTTGTAAGGCGGCTGGGCCCGTTTCCCCAGGGA
>NZ_JBNMKH010000085.1:0-6992 GCF_050874245.1 Bifidobacterium sp.
CCGTCGGACGATTGCCGGACGGTTGCCGGGTAATTGCATGTTGTGCTTGCCGGTTGACCGTCGGCTGACCGCAACACGCGGAGTGCGGAATTGCGTTTTTCCGCACTCCGTACTAGTATTCTGAGAGTTGCCTTGCAGAGCAGGGTGACATCCAAGGGGCTGTAGCTCAGTTGGTAGAGCGCTTCGTTCGCATCGAAGAGGTCGCGGTTTCGACTACCGTCAGCTCCACTAAGCCCGCTGCATTCATTCCACCGCAGCGGGCTTTTTCTTTTGCTTTCTTTTTTTACTTTTCTTTCAATTCCTTGCGATTCCGTTTTCGAACATCGCACGCAGGCCTTGCACACCCAAAACCGCGTTAAACACCAGTTAACGGGGTCATTTTCGCATTTTTGACGATTTTGACCCCGTTAAAACCTGTTTTTCTGCATTTTTACCGCCCTAAACCACCCCTAATAGGCCTTTTACGTCAAAAAATACGATAAACCACCGTTTTAACGGGGTCATTTCCGCGTTTTCGACAATTTTGGCCCCGTTACACCTTATGGAGTTTCTGCAGGGCGACGGGGATATCGAGTTCTGATGGCCGCGTCGAGTTTTCTCTATTGCGGCCATTGCGATTAGCGCGATCAGACGCTCAGGCCGCGTTGCGACGGCGCACGTAGGCGTCGAGGGTGGCGGCGGTGATGCCGTCGTAGCCGTTAATCGAAGCGAACTGCGGACCGTCGGAATTGTCGATGCGCATGAAGCCAGTCTGGCCGAGCGTGGTCGCGCCGGACGCGACGGCCGAGCGCAGGCCGGACATGGAATCCTCGATCGCAATGCAATAGCGCATGTCTTCCGGCGCGATGCCGAGCTTGCGGCCGGCAGAGAGATACGGTGCTGGCGACGGCTTCTTCTCGACGTCGTCATCGCCGCACACGTAGCCGGCGAACGTGCCTGCCGGCGCCTGGGCGATCAGGTTTTCCGCCAAATGGCGGGGAGACGTGGTGACGAGCATGGACGGGATGCCGGCTTCCTTCAGCGACAGCAGCACGTCCTCGACGCCGTCGATCCACGGAATGCGCTCGAATTCCTTCCGTGCCACGTAGTCGATCATGCCTTTGCCGATTTCCTCAATCGACAGTTTGCAACCGTGCTCGACCATACGGCGAGCCACATCCGGCACCGGCGTGCCGGAGCCCTGCCAGGCGAGCTCCTCATCCCAATATCCGCCGTTTTCAGCGGCAATCCTCATCTCACCCTCGTGCCAGTACGGCTCGGAATCAATCAACGTGCCATCCATGTCCCAGAACACGGCTTTGAGCATCGGTTCCGGGGAAGTCTGTGAGTTCCGGACGTTCGGCTCGTTCATAGCGGTCTCCTTGCGATAATGTTCCAACGGCCAGCCGGGCGCAATCATCGGCCCGCAACCGTCAACTGCAACCATTCCAGCAGAGCGGCGCGACGGAAACGCCCGCAAGCCGGCTGAGGACGGACGCAGGACACAGCGGGGCGCCAGCCAAATCCCGTCCGGCGTCATCGCGCGCCCCTCACGGAACAGACCGCCACAACACAAACCGCCACAACACAAAAACGTCTGGATGAATGCTCATCCAGACGTTCACAACCAATTCAAGCTTGGAACAGCGCCGCAGCCGCGACATGCACCGCAGCCAACCCCCTTAGACTACAGTACGCGCCACACTGCGGGAATCGTCCAAAACTTATTCCTGGTTATCCTGCTGCTGCTCAGCCTGCGGGGCCTTTTCAGCTTCCTCAGCCTTCTCGGCCTTCCAGCGGGCGATGCAACGCTCGACACGCTTGTATCCGATGATCTTCGGATCCAAGCCAGCCTCACGGAAAATCGCTGCAGGCGAACCACCTTCGGCATACCTGCGCATGCAATCGTCACGGAATTCCTTGGAGTAGCAAATACGATACTGGGTGACCGATTCGACGGCATCCAGAGACCCGAGATATTTACGGGTCTTCGCGGTGAACGCAACTCTTGGCACTGTACGCTCCTAACCTTTCTGTATCCACCGCACACCTCTCCCGCTTCTCCACGAGACGGGGTAGCCATATTCCATCGAAGCCCCAATATAGACCGGAAGAAATACAGTCCTCAATGCGGATATGTAACATTATTTACTACAACTACGACATAATTGCAGTCGACAATGCTCACCATCTTCAACTATATAACAGCGGACGGCTTTTTTGCATAAAAAAGGCTATTTTCAATCATTTTTGCAACCGATTTTCAGCTTTTTCAGAAAACTAATCATCAGCTGCAGGAGCGTTTCATTCTTGAAACAGTGTTCGGCCGGCTTCGGGCCAACATCAGATTGACTTCGGACCGGTCGAAACAAGGGGGTTAGTCGACACCCCAAATCACCACGGACGTGGAATTGGAACCGCTTCCCTCCCCCGCATGCACGGGCGCATCCACGGATTGCGCCGACTCACGCGACGGAAGCTGGCGCATGCGGGTCCGGATCTGCCTGCGCCACATGCGCGCGCGACGGGACTGCTCTATCTCCACGATTCCGCCGTCCGCGTCCGCCGCGAACACGCTGGAACCGGCTGGCTTGCGGAGCCGCTCCACCTGCCGGCGAAGCTCACGGTTCTCCTCCTCAAGCTCGAGGATGCGCGTGATTCCAGCCAGGTTGACGCCGTCCTCCTGACTGAGCTGCTGGGCCTGCGCAAGACGGGAGATGTCACGCAGCGAATAGCGGCGCGCGCCGCCTTCCGTACGTTGCGGCACGACCAAGCCAAGCCGATCGTACTGGCGCAACGTCTGCGGATGCACGTTGGCAAGCTCGCCGGCGGCGCCGACGGAGAATACCGGCAATTCGATGTCGAAGCCGACTTCATCGGCGCCGTCCAGGTCGGCACGGCCGGCCACGATCGCCATGGCGCACATTTCGTACAGCTGCTTAGCCTGCCGTGCGGCGCGCGCCTGCGAGGCATGCGAGGTCCGCGATGAGCGTGCCATGACGGTCAGCGCTCCCGCGCGAGCTCGTCGGCGAAGTCGCCGCAAGCCTTGTCGAATTCCTTGGCCGCATGCTTGGCGACGAGGTTGGGGCGTTCCGGAACGTGGATTTCCACACGGCCGACCAAATCGCCGTTCTCATGCGGATTGACCACGCCCTTGCCCGAAATGCGCACTTCCGTGCCGCTGGACGAGCCGGCAGGCACTTTGAAGACGATTTCGTCGCCGTCGATGTCCGTGGCGGTCACTTTCGCACCGTTCACGGCCTGGCCGACGGTGATCGGCAGAGGCATGACGATGTCACGGCCGCGCAACGTGAATTTCGGATCTTCGGCGACGGTGATATGCAGATACAGATCACCGTTCTTGCCGCCATTGCTGCCCGGCTTGCCTTTGCCGGCGAGACGGATCTTCTGCCCGTCATGCACTCCGGCCGGAATATGCGTCTTGAACTTCTTGCCGCCCGCGGACAGCGACACGGTGGCTCCCTTGACCGCCTGGCGGAAGGTCAGACGAATCTTGGAATTCCGGTCCTCACCGTCTTCCGGACGTGGCTGCTCGTATCCGGCGCTCTGCCTCTCATACTGGCGTCCGCCGGCGCCCGGGCCTCCGGCACCGCCGCCGAACATCGAAAAGATGTCATCGAAGTTCGGATTGCCGCCGCCGCTGGTCTGGAAGCGGATGCGCGACCCGTTGCCGCCCATGCCGGCGCCGCCGCCGAACATCGAACCGAAGATGTCGGAGAACGCGCCCGCGTCGAAGCCGCCTTGGCCGGAGCCTCCGGCGAAGCGCGCGCCGCCCATGCCGAACTGGCGGATAGCGTCATACTTCTGACGGTTCTCCTTGTTGCTCAGCACGTCGTATGCCTCGGAGATGTCCTTGAACTTCTCCTCGGCCTCCTTGGTCTTGTTCAGGTCGGGATGATATTTGCGAGCCAGCTTGCGGTACGCTTTGGTGATTTCGGCTTCGGTGGCGTCTTTGGAGACACCAAGGACCTTGTAGAAATCCTTGCTCAGCCATTCATTCTCAGCCATGATGTGCCTCCTTTCGTGAGGTCTTCATGAAGTCTGCAGAGTCTTTCGTAAAGTCTCTTCAATGTGTTGGATAGTGGATAGTCGTGGTAGTCGTGGATAGTCGAAGGCCCCTCGTTTCAGAGGGGCCCGGCTATGGCCACGCGGGCTTCACGTGGAAGCTCACGTGGCAGAAAGTGCGGAATTCGGTCTTTACTTCATTCTGCGTTCAGTCGCTCAGCTTTGCGGGGAAGCCACGACCACGCGGGCCGCGCGGATCACGCGGTCGCCGATGCGGTAGCCGGCTTCCACCACGGTGTCGACGGTTTCCTTCTCGGCGTTCGGATCCGGCTTGTGCAGGATCGCGTCGTGCTTGGTCGGGTCGAAGTCCTCGCCCTTTTCGCCGAACTTCTCGACGCCGAACTTCTCGAACGCCTTGTCGATCTTGTTGGCCACGGCCTTGAACGAATCGTCCATCTCGCTGTGCTCGCGGATGCGGTCAATGTCGTCCAGCGCCGGAAGCAGCGCGGTCAGCACGTCGATGATGCCATGCTGGCGGAAGCGTTCCTGCTCCTTCTGCGCGCGATTACGGAAGTTGATGAACTCCGCGCGTTCGCGCTGCAGCGCCTCCAGATATTCGGCGGCCTCCTTCTTGGCCTGGCCAAGCGGGGTCAGCGTGTTGTCGGACTTGTCGGCTCCGTCGGCTTTGCCATCGGCCTTACCGTCGGACTTGGCGTCGGCCGAAGCATCGCCATTGTCCTGCGATTTCGCGGCATCGGCGGCAGGGGTTTCCTGCGCGGGGGCGGAGTCGCCGGCGGGGGCATTGCTGCCCTTGTCGGCGGAAGCAGCTGCCTTGGCGGCCTGCCCGGACAGGTCATCCATGTCGGGCAGGTCGTTCAGGTACTCGTCCTTGTTGAAGTCGGACATGATTACTTGTTGTCCTTGTCGTCATCGTCCACGACTTCGGCGTCGACCACGTCGTCGTCGGAGCCATTGGAGGCGTTGGAGGCGGAACCGGCGGCACCCGCGCCGGCAGCACCGGCCGCTTCGGCGGCGCCCTGCTGGGCGTAGAGGGCCTGGCCGATCTTCTGGGCGGAGGTCATCAGCTCGCTCTGGGCGGTCTTGATCTTCTCGATGTCCTCACCCTTCAGGGCTTCCTTGAGCTCGTTGACCTTGTCGGTGACTTCCTTGGCCACATCGTCGGAGAGCTTGTCCTTGTTGTCATTGACGAGCTTCTCGGTCTGGTAGGCGAAGGATTCGGCCTGGTTGCGGGTCTCGGCGTCCTCCTTGCGCTTCTTGTCCTCGGCCTCGTGGGCTTCGGCTTCCTTGACCATGCGGTCGATCTCGTCCTTCGGCAGGCCGGAACCACCGGTGATGGTCATGGACTGTTCCTTGCCGGTGCCCTTGTCCTTGGCGGACACGTGCACGATGCCGTTGGCGTCGATGTCGAAGGTGACCTCGATCTGCGGGACGCCACGCGGAGCCGGAGCGATGCCGGTCAGTTCGAAGGTGCCCAGCGGCTTGTTGTCGCGAGCGAACTCACGTTCGCCCTGGTAGACCTGAATCGGCACGGACGGCTGGTTGTCCTCGGCGGTGGAGAACACTTCGGAACGCTTGGTCGGGATGGCGGTGTTGCGCTCGATGAGCTTGGTCATGATGCCACCCTTGGTTTCGATGCCGAGGGACAGTGGGGTCACGTCGATCAGCAGGACATCCTTGCGGTCGCCCTTGATGACGCCGGACTGCACGGCTGCGCCGACAGCCACGACTTCATCCGGGTTCACGGACTGGTTGGCTTCCTTACCGCCGGTGAGCTCCTTGACGAGCTCCTTGACGGCCGGCATACGGGTGGAGCCACCGACGAGGACCACGTGGTCGATGTCGGAGACGCCGATGCCCGCGTCGCGCAGCACGTTGTTGAACGGGGTGCGGCAGCGGCCCAGCAGATCGGAGGTCATTTCCTCGAAGTGCGCACGGGTCAGGGTCTCGTCCAGATGCACCGGGGTGCCGTCAGGGGTCATGGCCAGGTACTGCATGGAGATGGAGGTGCTGGTGGAGCTGGACAGTTCCTTCTTGGCCTGCTCGGCGGCTTCCTTCAGACGCTGCAGGGCGATCTTGTCCTTGCTCAGGTCAACGCCGTACTTGTTCTTGACTTCGCTGACGAGCCAATCGATGATCTTCTGATCCCAATCGTCGCCGCCCAGGTGGTTGTCGCCGTTGGTGGCCTGCACCTGAATGGTGGAGAAGCCGTCATCATCCTTGCCGATTTCCAGCAGGGACACATCGAAGGTGCCGCCGCCGAGGTCGAAGACCAGGATGCGCTCGTCTTCCTTGCCCTTCTCGAGGCCGTAGGCCAGTGCGGCTGCGGTCGGTTCGTTGATGATACGCAGGACGTTCAGGCCTGCGATGGTGCCGGCGTCCTTGGTGGCCTGGCGCTGGGCATCGTTGAAGTATGCCGGGCAGGTGATCACGGCGTCGGTGACCGGCTCGCCGAGGTAGGCCTCGGCATCGCGCTTAAGCTTCATCAGGACCTGCGCGGAGATCTCCTGCGGGGTCCACTTCTTGCCGTCGATCTCGACGGTCCAGTCGGTGCCCATGTGGCGCTTGACGGAGCTGATGGTGCGGTCCACGTTGGTGACGGCCTGGCGCTTGGCGACCTCGCCGACCAGAATCTCACCGGACTTGCTGAATGCCACGACGGACGGCGTGGTGCGAGCGCCCTCGGCGTTCACGATAACGGTGGGCTGGCCACCTTCAAGCGTTGCGATGCAGGAATTGGTAGTACCCAGATCGATGCCAACTGCGCGTCCCATAACTTTGACTCCTTACATATAAGTTCCGTCGGCTGCGGCGGAACGTTGTTCTCGTTCTACGGTTTCCCGCTCACGTTTCTTTCGGATCTCTCGACCCGTTCCAAAACTTGAGCCTACACCACTCAACTTTAATTCGCAAGTTATTATTCCCGAAATCGCAAAAAATCTTGAGCGCACCCCACTCAACTTTTCAAA
>NZ_JBNMKH010000086.1:0-6798 GCF_050874245.1 Bifidobacterium sp.
CCCAGCCTGGCAGCCAAGGTGTCACCGTGCCGCTGCTCGCCACGCAGCTGCTGTGGATCAACCTGCTTACCGACGCAGCTCCGGCGCTCGCCATGGGTGTCGACCCGTCCACCGACGACGTGATGTCGCGCAAGCCGCGCCGGCTCACCGATCGCGTGATCGACGGACAGATGTGGGGCGACATCATCTTCATCGGCATCATCATGGCGGCAGTCACGCTGGTCGGCATGGACATGCACCTCGCCGGAGGTCTGTTCACCGACCGTTCCGTGGACGCCATCGGACATGACGCGCAGATGACGGAGGCGCGCACCATGGGCTTCACCATCCTCGTGTTCGCGCAGATGCTCAACGCGTTGTGCTCGCGTTCGCACGACCAGTCGGTGTTCGTGGGACTGTTCGCCAACAAGTGGCTGTGGGGCGCGATCGCGCTGTCCGCGCTGCTGCAGGTGGCGGTGATCTACGTGCCGTTCCTCAACACCGCGTTCGGCACCGTGCCCCTGTCCGCGGGCGCGTGGATCGAATGCCTCGGCCTGGCGATGATCGTGCTCGTCGCGTCCGAACTGCGTAAATGCGTGCTTCGCGCGATGCATCGGCGGTAGATTCCGCCCGATATTCGCAACCCGCCTGAATTTCCCCGTAATTACCCCAAAGTGCGGTAGGCTAAATGGTGCAGCAGCCTAGTTGAATTGGGGGGGGTGGACATGGAGCAGTCCGGGCAAGCACAGGCGGAATCGATTGGAACAAGCGGGGTTCCTGCCGATTTGAAACAGGAGAATCGCGATTTCCGCCGGCAGGTGTTGAGCATCGCCGTTCCGGCATCCCTGCAGACCGTATTGCAGGTGGCGGTGCTCAGCATCACCGACACGCTGATGGTGGGTCAGCTTGGCAGTGTGTCGGTCGCGGCGGCCGGCCTTGCATCGAAGGTGGTGAGCAGCTATACGACGCTGCTCGCCGCCGTATCGACGGTGGCCGGCATCATGATCGCGCAGGCGATGGGCGGCAACAACAAGCAGAAGGTATCCCGCAGCTTCACCCTTAATATCGCATTTGGCCTGGGCTTGTCGCTGGTGTTCTACATCGCGTCCGTCGTATTTCCCATGCAGGTGGCCGGCATCTATACGAACGATGCCGGGACGCAGCACGCCGCCGCGCAATATCTCAGCGTCATCGGATGGAGCTATTTCCCTGTGGCGATAGTGACGTTGTTGGCTGCGCTGTTCCGTTGCATGGACCATGCCAAGACGGCGCTGTATGTCAGCATCGTGGCGACCGTGCTCAATATCGTGTTCACCTACCTGTTCGTCTTCGGAAGCCCCATCACGCCGAAGATGGGCGTGGCCGGCGCGGCGATGGGCACGACGATCGCCGAGACGGTCTCCTGCCTCGTTGGCCTCGTCTTCTACGTGGTGCTGACCCGCAGGTATGGTATGCGTGTCTCTCCGGACCTGCATGTGCACTGGAATGAGCTCAAACGATTCTTCGCCATGATCGTGCCGTCGGTGATGGGCTGCGTTTCCTGGGTGATCGCCGACAACGTGTATGCGGCCTTCTATGGCAACATGGGTACGAAAAGCTATGCTGCGGTCGCGCTTGTTGGTCCTGTGCAGATGATCACGGTGGGATTGTTCACCGGCATGTCCGTGGCTGCGGGTGTCATCGTGGCCAAGACGATCGGACAGGAGCGTTACGACCTCGCCTACCGCGACGCGAAGCGTTTCGTGATACTGTCCATCGTCTTCGCGGTGGTGCTGGGGCTGATTTATGTGCTGTTGCGCGCACCGTACGTCACCATATTCAACGTCGAGCCTGACGTGCGTGCGATCGCGCAGCAACTGATCGTGGTGTGGGCCGTGTTCCTTCCCGTGCGCATACTCAACAGCATCGTCGGCGGCAATATCCTGCGGTCCGGTGGCGACACCAAGACGATGATGTGCGTCGACACCGCCAGCACCTGGCTGATCGGCATTCCACTGGCCTTCATATCTGTGCGCGTGCTGGGACTGTCGATCGTGATGGTCAACGTGATCGTCGCCTTCGAGGAAGTGGTCAGACTGGTCATCTCGTTGATCGTGCTCGGACGCAAACGGTGGATGTACGCCTCGCGCAACGCCTCGCGTGCCGCCGAAAAGGACGCTTCGCAGACGAAGGATTGATCGGTTCATGGCGGACGATCATCGCAACCAACTTATTCAAGGTGAGGAGTAGCCAATGTTGTGTATTCATCGTCGTACGGTGACGTGGTGCGATCGCCGGCAACTGACCGCACGGTACGTCTACCAGTATTTCTCCGACATCGCCCATATGCGTGACATCATCATGGTGCATGACGGGGAGCGTTTCAGCATGAGCCTCGCGGCGGAGGAGGTGTATTCGCTTCCCGGCGTCGATGGCATCCAAGCCTTCATCGAAAGCAAGGCGAACACGGCCGCCGTGATTCCGTCGACAGACATGTTCGACGACGCCCGTGCCTTGCTCGCCCACAATCCGGCGGTGCGTTCGCTGCCGGTGATCGACCCTTCCGCTCCGGTCGACACCACTTCCACCGGCATGGATTTCATCGTCGACGTGAACATCCCCGGCATCGGCCTGGACATGGTTCGTTACATACGCAATATGGAATTGCAGGGCACGCTCCGCGATTGCTTCCGCGCCGACTGCGATGACACGCTGGAGCTCGGCTCGTTGAACGAGCTCAATTACCAGCTGTATCTGCTGGGCAAGGAAATCGGTGTGAAAACGGTGCTGCACGGCACGCGGTGGAGCGATTATCTGGGTGTGGAAAGCCTGCATGAGCGCGATTACGAGCGTGGTTTCAGCTTTGAGGACTATCTGAACCGCAACGCCCGTTGGACGTACGATGCGGTGAGCGAGCTTTGGGCCGCGCATGTCGTGTACAAGGCCTCCTGCTATCGCGGATTGGTCGAACGGCTGCATGCGCAGGGCGTGCCGGTGGCGTGCTGCAATATCGACGCCGGCCGTGTGGCCGATACCCCGGAAACCACCAGTCTGCTGCATAAGCTGATGTATTCGATCGACCTGCTTGCCACGCCGGTCGGCGACCTGTACTTCAAGCCTGCCATCTACAACTGCTCTCCGGCGGAATTCGCGCGCCGGATGGAATCGCGTTCGCCGATCCGTCCGCTCGGCTCCGGCCCGCGCAACCTGTACCTGCTCGGCCCTTGCACGATCGGCGCCGACAACAATTTCGAAGGCGACCGCATGTTCGAAGTGCTGGCCCGCAAACTCGAGGATGCCGGGATCGGCTACCGTGTCGTACCGGTGCTGATCGGCGTGGATGCGCCGAACGATTTCAATGAGCTGCTGTCCCGTGATATTCAGTCGGACGATCTGGTACTGATCCTCGACCATGTGGACGAAGCCACCCGGCGGATGGTGGGGGAGCGGCGTTGCGTGGACGCGACCAAGGTGTTCGACGCATGCTCTGACACGGACTGGCTGTTCACCGATACCCGCTTCCACACCACCGCGCACGGCAACCGGGTGTTGGCAGAGGCGATGATGGACCGATTGATCGTCCCAGCATGGGGCGAACATCCCGCGCATACGCTGGCGCATGCCGCTGAACGCAGGGCATACCATCTGACGCCACGGCATCGCCGCGAACTGCGGGAGTATCTGGACCGTTACCAGGATCTGAAGGTGTCGCCGCAGGACGGGCTTACGGTCGGTTCCATCTCCATGAACGCCAACCCGTTCACCAAAGGCCACCGTCATCTGGTGGAATACGCGGCGTCTCGCGTGGATCGTCTGCTCGTATTCGTGGTGGAGGAGAACGCTTCGGCCATTTCGTTCCACGACCGGTATGAGATGGTCCGCCGTGGCTGCGCGGATCTGTCGAATGTGGTCGTGCTGCCTTCGGGCAGCGTGCAGCACACTCTGCTGACGATGCCCGATTATTTCCGCAAGGAGACGATTGATTCGACGGAGGAAGGCAGTTTCTGGCGGGACGTGTACGTGTTCACGCATGAGATCGCGCCATATTTCGGCATCACCAAGCGGTTCCTCGGAAAGGAGCCGACCGATCCGGTCACGGCGGAATACAACCGGGAGCTTGCCGCCGCGTTGCCTGAATGCGGCATGGAGGCGGTCATCATCGACCGCAAGGGGGTCGAAGGCGTGCCGATTTCGGGCACCGCCGTGCGCGAGGCCGCCAAAAAGCACGACTGGGCCGCGTTGGAGCCGTTGGTGCCGGCCACGACGTTTGAATACCTCAAGGAGCATGCCGACACGATGTTCTCGCAGGAACGGTCGCGTCGCGCCACCAAGGCCGGCTTATAGCGTCGCCGCGTTAGACTGGACAGCGGTTGACGGGCGCGCGTCGGATTGTCGCGCGCCCGCCGTCATGACGATTGTTTTTGGCGATGTTTGGAGGAATTTCGATGCTGCTGTCCGATCGCGACATTCTCGCCGCACAGGCCGACGGTCACATCTCACTCGATCCGTGGACCCCGGAAATGGTGCAGCCGGCGTCGATCGACGTGCGATTGGACCGTTTCTTCCGTCTGTTCAACAACCATGCGTACACGTATGTGGATCCCGCCGAGAACCAGGGCGAACTGACCGAACAGTTCGAAGTCAAGTCGGACGAGCCGTGGATCCTGCATCCGGGCGAGTTCGCACTCGGCTCCACGTGGGAGTATGTGAAGCTCGACGCGACGATCGCCGCGCGTCTTGAGGGCAAAAGCTCGCTCGGCCGCCTCGGCATCCTCACCCACTCCACCGCGGGCTTCATCGACCCGGGCTTCGAAGGCCATATCACGCTGGAGCTGTCCAATGTGTCGACGCTGCCGGTGAAGCTGTGGCCGGGTATGAAGATCGGCCAGATGTGCTTCTTCCAGCTGAGCTCGCCCGCCGAGCATCCGTACGGTTCCGCCGGCACCGGCTCACACTATCAGGGACAGCGCGGACCGACCCCGAGCCGCTCCTACGTGAACTTCTACAAGGCCGACGTCACCGACTGATCCGATCACAGAATCCCCGGCGCGATGTCATGCGCGGCGAGCCATCCGCGCAGGTCGCTGAATTCGTCGAGGCTGACGGAATGGTCGAGTCCGCGATAGCTTTTCGCGGTGAGGAACGTGTGCTCGTCCAGCCAGGCGCTCATGGCGAAAAGCTCCGGCTTGGCAATCACCGTGTCGCTGTTGCCGTAACCGAAGAACGTGGGAATGTTGAGCGGTGCGATACGGTCGTCGGCCGGCGCGGTGCCACGGACGATTCCCGGCGCGAGGAAACCGGACAGCGAAATCGCCGCACGGTAGCGTTCCGGATGCACGCGCAGCAGATGAATCGCCAGCAAACCGCCTTGTGAAAAGCCGATCGGCACGACGGCACGGTTTTCGGGAACGTTCTGCGACACCCAAGTGTCGATCGCCGTGGCCGCTGCGAACGCGTCACGGTCGAGGTCCTCGCCGGTCGGCACGCAATCGTGGAACCAGGAATACGCGCCCGGAGCGAACGTGCCGGCCGCCTGCAAAGTCAACGGCGCACGCAGCGACGCGTAATCGTTGTACGGCGCTATGTATCGCATCATATCGGCCAGATCGGCCTCGTTCGACCCCCAGCCGTGCAGGCACAGGAACAGCGGACGATTCGGCGCCGCGTTGCCTCCGCCGCGAGAATACTGGACGCGCGTCACCTGCAACGGTTCGCCGAAACGTCCCGGCACCACGTCCGATTCGCGTCCGACCAGCTCCGTCCCATTGCCATCCGTGTCATTGCCTGCGTTTTGCGGAATTTCGTTTTCGATTGCGTCGCTCATACCTTCCCAATATAGCGTGCGTCGATTGCGTGGAAGGACTGCCCCGTGCATGGAAAGATTGTCCGGAAAAAAGAAGACCCCCGGTGGGATTGGCCACCGGGGGAGAGAAAGGAGAGAGAAGAAGAAAGGGTTCAATTGTCGGGAACTGTTGTGTTCCTGGTCGGCTCGTTGTGCTGACAATTCATATATAAACACCCGATGCTGGGCACATGTCTGGTGTTTTCTGAAAACTTCCTGAAAATCCGACAATGGCTTTGGTCAGGTGTGATTTCGGCTGGGTGTGATTCCAGCCGAACACGGTTTTCCAGCTGAACACGGTTTTTGGTTGGATGTGGTCCCGGCCGCTGCGTGCGGTTTCGGACGCAGCGGCCTCCGCCACGCGATCCAAACGCCGGAAATCGAAAACGTCAGATCTGCGCGTCGGCGTCCACGCTCATCACATACACGTTGCGTCGCAGCTGCTTGCTCTGCGCGCGCGTGATGTCGCCTGCTTCGTACATGTCCTGGATCACGCCCAGCTCGATGCCGTAGCTTTCGCGCTTGACCTCCTCGGCCTGTTCCTGCGCTTCGGCGCTGATGCCCATATTCGGCCGCGCCCGCAACGCGGACTCGCTGCGCCGGTAGTCCAGCAGCAGCCCGGAGCAGTGCTCGGTGTTGTACGTGCTGCGTCCCATCTCCTCATACAGCCGGTCGATCACATGCTCGATCGCATCCACCTGGACCGCCCGCGTATGCGCGAACAACTCATCGTCGCTGAACAGCGGCGTCGTGCGCCTGATACGGCTGTTCACACGCTTCACCAACGTGCCCATGCGCCGCTGCAGCGCCTTGTACCGGCCTTTGACGCGCCAAATCATGCGGCCGGAATTATGCGCGGTCTCGATGTGGCGCAGCGAGCTCATGATCTGGTCGAGCAGGCGCTCGCAGGCTTCGGCCTCCAGATCGTTCGCGGCGCGGTTCTCGGTCGGATTCGCCTTGATCGCCGCGCGCACGCCCGCCAGACGGTTCTTGACGTA
>NZ_JBNMKH010000087.1:0-6548 GCF_050874245.1 Bifidobacterium sp.
CAACAGCACCGCAGAACTCATCGGCAACACCCCGCTCATCCGCCTCAACCATGTGACCGAAGGCATCAAGGCCACCATCGCGGCCAAAGTCGAATACTTCAACCCCGGCGGCTCCTCCAAGGACCGCATCGCCGAACGCATCATCGACGCGGCCGAACGCAGCGGCGAACTGAAGCCCGGCGGCGTGATCGTCGAACCGACCTCCGGCAACACCGGCGTCGGACTGGCCATGGTCGCCCAGCAGCGTGGCTATCGCGCCATCTTCACCCTGCCCGACAAGGTTTCCGAAGCCAAGCGCGCCGTGCTGCGCGCCTACGGTGCCGAAGTGGTCGTGACCCCCACCGATGCCGGCCCCGACGACCCCCGCTCCTACTACCAGGTCGCCGAACGTCTCGCGGCGGCAATTCCCGGAGGCTACCGCCCCAACCAGTACGACAACCCGAACGGACCGCTGAGCCACTACCGCAGCACCGGACCGGAAATCTGGCAGGCCACGGACCATCAGGTCACGCATTTTGTGGCCGGCATCGGCACCGGCGGCACCATCTCCGGCACGGGCCGCTATCTGAAAGAGGCTTCCAACGGCGCGGTGCAGGTCATCGGCGCCGATCCGGAAGGCTCCATCTACTCCGACCCCGACGACGTGCACCAATACCAGATCGAAGGCGTCGGCGAGGACTTCTACCCGAAGGCCTTCGACCGGAGCCTTCCCGACGAGATCGTGCAGGTCACCGACGCGGAAGCCTTCGAAATGACCCGACGCCTCGCCAACGAGGAAGGACTGCTCGTCGGCGGCTCATCCGGCATGGCCGTGTTCTCCGCGCTGAAATACGCCCGCGAGCACGACCTCGACGAAAACCAGCTCGTCGTGGTGCTGATGCCCGATTCCGGCCGCAGCTATATGGAGAAGATCTTCAATGACGACTGGATGCAAGCCAACGGATTCGCCGACGTCGTGGAACGCACCACCAAGCCCAGCCTCGCCGAACAGTACCTGTAAAAGACCGTCAAACGACTGTCCGGCAGCCCGATCGCACCTTTGAAACCAATGCCCATCATCCGAACGACCCAAACCATCCGCTACTTCCAAGGAGTTCCCATCATGACCATCTCGACCAACACCGAAGCCCTCAACGCCACCGCTCTCGCCACCCGCGCCATCCACGCAGGTCAGGAACCCGACCCGACCACCGGAGCCGTGGTCACCCCCATCTACATGACCTCCACCTTCAAGCAGGATGGTGTCGGCGGCCTGCGCAACGGTTACGACTACAGCCGTTCCATCAACCCGACCCGCAACAGCTTCGACGAGCAGCTCGCCGCCGTGGAAGGCGCGAAATACGCGTTAAGCTTCTCCTCCGGACTTGCCGCCATCGACGTGCTGCTGCGCTCCACTTTGAAGCCCGGCGACAACATCCTGCTCGGCAACGACGTGTACGGCGGCACCTACCGTCTGCTGTCCAAGATGTTCGTGCCGTGGGGCATCGGCCTCGACGTGGTGGACATCACCGACACGGCCGCCGTCTCAGCCGCGCTCGCCAAGAAGCAGTACGCGTACATCTGGGTGGAAACCCCGTCCAACCCGCTGCTCAACATCACCGACATCGCCGCCACCGCGGCCGTGGCGCACGCGCACGGCACCAAAGTGGTCGTGGACAACACCTTCGCATCCCCGGTATTGCAGCATCCGCTCGCAGACGGCGCCGACGTGGTCGTCTATTCCACCACCAAGTACATCGGCGGCCACTCTGACGTGGTCGGCGGCGCGGTGGTCCTGAACGACAAGGAAACACGCGACGCGGTGGCCTTCCTGCAGAACGCGGCCGGCGCGGTTCCGTCCCCGTTCGACTCCTGGCTTGACATCCGAGGCCTCAAAACCCTCGACCTGCGCGTCAAGCAGCACAGCCGCAACGCCATGAAAGTGGCCCAGTGGCTCGAAACCCGCCCCGAAGTGGAACGCGTATGGTATCCGGGGCTCGAATCCCACCCGGGCCACGACATCGCGGCACGCCAGATGCACGGCGGTTTCGGCGGCATGATCTCCATCCAGATCGCCGCCGGTTTCGAAGCGGCCAAGAAGTTCGCCGGAGCCACCGAAGTGTTCACCCTGGCCGAATCCCTGGGCGGCGTGGAATCCCTGATCGAGCATCCGGGCGCCATGACCCACGCCTCCGTGGCCGGCACCACGCTCGAAGTGCCCGCCAACCTGATCCGCCTGTCCGTCGGCCTTGAGGACGCGGACGATCTGATCGCCGACCTGGAGCAGGCGTTCCGCCAGATCTGAATTCCCTATTTCCGATAGAAGCATGAAACGGCCGGCATGGGCAAGACCCGCGCCGGCTGTTTCGCTCTCCGCGGTCAACGCATGGCATTGCTACACTTGGAAACTATGACGCAAGCTGTTGATTCCGCCGATTCCGTAGACCCCCGCGCATTGGAGGCGCTGAACCGCTATTTCGGCTACGATTCGTTCCGTCCTGGACAATCCGGCATCGTCTCGGCCATCCTCACCGGACGTGACGTGCTTGGCGTCATGCCCACCGGCGCCGGCAAATCCATCTGCTATCAGATTCCCGCAGCGATCCTGCCGGGCGTCGCCATCGTCATCTCGCCGCTGATCTCACTCATGCGCGACCAGGTCGACGCCCTGAACGACGTGGGCCTTCCGGCCGCGTTCATCAACACCACGCAGACGCCGGACGAACAGGATCTCGTCTTCGCGCAGGCGCTCTCCGGCCAGATCAAACTGCTGTACGTGGCGCCGGAACGTTTGGAAACCGAACGATTCCGCAACTTCGCCGTCCGTGTGCCGATCTCGCTCGTCGCCGTCGACGAAGCGCACTGCGTCTCCCAATGGGGGCAGGACTTCCGTTCCTCATATCTTGGCATCGGCGAATTCATCGCCGGACTGCCCACACGTCCAACGGTCGCCGCGTTCACCGCCACCGCCACCGAACGCGTGCGCCGCGACATCGTTTCGATTCTGGGCCTGCACACACCGTCCATCACCGTCACCGGTTTCGACCGGCCGAACCTGTATTTCGACGTCATCAGCATGCCACGCAAAGACAAAGCATCCTGGGTGGCGTCCTACATCGCCAGCCATCCGGACGAATCCGGCATCGTCTACTGCGCCACGCGCAAGGAAACGGAAGCGCTCGCCGAATCGCTTAACAGCGCCGTCGCCGAATTGCGTGCCGCAGGGGGTGCGGATGTGTCGGATATCGGCACCATCGCCGTCGCCTACCATGGCGGTATGAGCGCCGACGCACGAGAGAAGGCGCAACGCGATTTCGTCACCGACCGTGTGCCCGTGGTCGTGGCCACCAACGCGTTCGGCATGGGCATCGACAAATCCAACGTGCGGTTCGTCATCCACCACAACATGCCCGAATCCATCGAAGCGTACTACCAGGAGGCGGGTCGCGCCGGACGAGACGGCGAACCAAGCCGCTGCACGCTGTTGTGGAACGAATCGGACATCGTCACCCGTCGCCGGCTGCTCGATTCGGATTACGAAAACGAACGATTGACTCCCGAAGAGCAGGAGGCCGTACGCGCGTCGAAACGCCGGCTGCTCGACGCGATGGTCGGCTACTGCCGTACCACGGACTGCCTGCACGCGTACATGACCCGGTATTTCGGCGAAACCGCGGGCGCGGCGGCGAAAACGGACGGCAAATGCGTGGGCGGTTGCGCCAACTGCGAGCACACATTCGAAACCATCGACGTCACCGACATCGCCCGAGCCATCAGCCGTTGCGTGCACGATGTGAACCAGCATGTCGGCAGCGGCAAAATCGTCAAGGTGCTGCGCGGCTCGAAGGCACAGGATCTAAGCTATCTCAACCCCGAAAGCCTGCCGTCGTTCGGCATGCTCGACGAAGTGACGGAAGCGCGCATCCGCGACGTGCTGAGCCAGATGGCCACCGACGGCTTCCTGACGATCGCGGAAGGACGCCTGCCGATCGTCGGCTTCGGACCCCGTGCGGCGGAAACGGTCGCACCCGAATTCCATTACGACATCAAGAAGATCAAACGTGCTGACGCCCGTGCGCGTCGAACGCCCGACGTGTCCACTCCCGCTGTCGGATCGTACGTGCCGGATGACGGCGACGAGGCGCTATTCCAGAAGCTGCGTGCGCTGCGACTGGACATCGCGCGCGAACTCGGCAAACCGCCGTACATCGTGTTCTCCGACAAGACGTTGCGTGACATGGTACGGGTCAAGCCGATCACTGACGACCAGTTCCTTGCCGTCAACGGTGTGGGGGAAAGCAAGCTCAAACAGTACGGCGAACGGTTCATGGCCGCGATTCGGGAGGATTCCGGCGACGAGGCTTGAACCGGCCATAACCGACACGCATGGCACGACGGTTGACGTTGAGCCCGCGAACCGTGAATAGTGGAATGTGAACACAACAACGAAAGGACAGAACATGGCGGAAGACAAGCCGGTGGTGGAAAGCTTCCAATTGGACCACACCAAAGTAAAGGCGCCGTATGTGCGCTACATCGATACGGAAACCGGCCCCCACGGCGACGTGATCTCGAACTACGACCTGCGATTGGTGCAGCCGAACGAGAACGCCATTCCGACCGGCGGACTGCACACCATCGAACACACCATCGCGGTGCTGCTGCGCGAACGCATCCCCGGTTACATCGACTGCTCGCCGTTCGGATGCCGCACAGGCGTCCACCTGCTGACGTGGGGCGAGCATTCCACCGAGGATGTGGCTCGCGCATTGAAGGAATCGTTGGAATTCATCGCCTACGAGGCCACATGGGACGACGTGCCGGCAACCACCATCGAAAGCTGCGGCAACTACCGCGACCACAGCCTGTTCACCGCCAAGGAATGGTGCAAGGACATCCTCGCCAAGGGCATCAGCTCCGACCCGTTCGAACGCCGCCTTGTGTGAGCGTTACCATGCCTGTGCGGTGGGCGTGGTAGTTTGGACGGCTGGAATGCTTGAGAGAGGTATACAGTCGAATTGAGGTGAAAGGGTTGAGCGAAACCACTTCCGAACGTCGGTTCCGTCGTGCCACCATGGATGATCTGCCTGTCATGCTGAAAATCTACCAGCATGCGCGTGAGCTTATGGCGGCCAACGGGAATCCCACGCAATGGGGAAACACGTTCCCACGTGAGGAAGTGATCCTTGACGACATTCGCCAGCAGCGCACCATGCTGCTGGTGGACGAGGCTGACGGCAAGGAGCGTGTGCTCGCCCAGTTCGCCCTGTGCACGGGCGAGGATCCCACCTACGCGCATATCGACGGCGCCTGGCTGGACGATGACTCGTATGTGACCATCCACCGCATCGCCTCGTCGGGAATCGTCAAAGGCGCGGCCAAGGACTGCATCAACTGGTGCATCGAACATTACGGCAACGTGCGCGCCGACACGCATCCGAACAACAAGGCCATGCAGCACGTGCTCGAATCGAACGGATTCGCCCGCTGCGGCCTGATCCAACTGCTTGACCGCCCCACCGATACCACGCGTATCGCCTACCAGCGTCACGAATGGTGATTGCGCATACATAGAAACATAGAAAAAAGGACGTCTCCCGTAAAACTGCGGGAGACGTCCTTTTCCATATGAAGGGATGATTAGAACAGTCCCGGCTCGTTAAGCTGAGAATGCTTGCGGCTGTACGTGAAATACACGACCAGTCCAAGCGCGAACCACACGGCGAAACGCACCCACGTCTCCCAATTCAAACCGAAGATCAGAATCAGGCAGAAGATGATGGCGCAGATTGGCGTGAACGGCACGCCCGGCGCACGGAAGCCACGATGCGCGTCCGGCTGGGTCTTGCGCATCCACAGGATGCCGGCCGACACGATGATGAACGCGGACAGCGTACCGATGTTCACCAGCTCGAACAGCACGTTGATGTTGATGAAACCGCCGGCGATGGCCGTCAGAATGCCGAAGAACCACGTGCCCTTGAACGGTGTGCGGTACTTCGGATGCACTTCGCCGAAGAACTTCGGGAACAGTCCGTCGCGGCTCATCGCATAGCAGATGCGGGACTGGCCGTACAGCTGCACCAGCATGACGGTGGTCATGCCGATCAACGCGCCGAGGTTCACGATGAACGCCAGCCAGTTGAGGCCGGTCTCGAGAATCACGCCCGCCACCGGAGCGTCGATGAACTTCGCGAACTCCTTGTACGGCACCACGCCGGTCATGATGAGCGTCATGATGATGTACAGCACGGTGGACACGGCCAGCGAAATCAGGATGCCGCGCGGCAGCGTCTTGTTCGGATTGATGGTCTCCTCGGCGGAGGAGGAGACGGCGTCGAAGCCGATGAAGCTGAAGAACACGATCGACGAGGCCGGCACGATGCCGTACGGCTGCGTCGAACCCGGCTGGAACGTGTAGATGCCATACGGGGAGAACGGTTTCCAGTTGGCGGGATTGATGTACCAGACGGTGCACACGATGAACAGCACGATGATGGCCAGCTTGATCATCACCATGATGTCGTTGGTCTTCTTCGTCTGGTTGATGCCGATGGACAGCACCCACG
>NZ_JBNMKH010000088.1:0-6511 GCF_050874245.1 Bifidobacterium sp.
GCTCCTGCCTTGATGAGTTCCAGTGCCTCGCGCCGGAACCCGTCGTCGTAGTGTTTCCTTCGATCCTCGCGCATACGAAAGAACCGCACCTCCGATCATTGAATCTGAATTTCTTCAGTCCAACAATCGGGGTGCGGTTCACTTTTGCGGGATGGCCCTCCATGTAGACAACAGACCTCAGGCAAGTTTGCCGTAGGCTTCGGCATCCACCGGTTCAAGCCATTCGTTGCTCATGGATGCCGGATCGCCCGCAGGAACCATGAAGGCCAGATGCGAGAACGATTCGCCGGGAGCGGCGCCATGCCAGTGTTTAGTATCGGCGGGGATGCAGACGGCCTGCCCGGCCTTAAGCTCCTTCGGTTCCTGCCCCTCGATCTGGTAGTAGCCACGGCCGCCGACCGCGATGAGCACCTGCGCCGCATTGTGGTGAATGTGCCAGTTGTTGCGGCATCCCGGTTCGAAGGTCACGTTATGAATGGCGATCTGCGGAGTCTCAAGCACCGGCGCAAGGTAGCTCCGCCCCACGAAGTACTGCGCGAAACCGTCGTTCGGCTCTCCCATCGGGAATGCGCTCGGATTTTCCATTGTCGACCCGTCCTTTCATCTATGCTCTGTAACGTTCCCCATTCAACGCCTGGCGAAAAAGAATGTCCAATGTGAGTATGACATATCGTTCCATGCGTTAATTGCATGTCAAACATTCGCACAGGGCATCACGCCGCCGCACAAAGCAGATTGGCTCAGCCCTCCGAGCATCAGAGGCAAAGGCCTTCATCATGGCCGGAATGAGACATGCGTCGCCGGAAGAACCCAAAGGATCCACCATCCATCCAAGGTCCACTCCGTCGGAGGTCCGCCAACGGTGAATGCGCCGAACGGATTGATGAATGCCGGCCGCAAAGCGTGAAGACCAAACTAGCGGATCGGGATGCAGATCTCGGTCACGAACTGGGCGGGATCCGATGTCAATCCCTCATCGACCAGCGTGATCTCACGCGAGAACCCGGTGGCATCGAGGCTCCGCCCTGCGATGTATCACATCAGCTCACGATACCGTTCGGGGGCATCACCATGACTTCCCCGGAACCGGATGCGCACGCAATCCGTTTCCGGCAACGCCACGGTATCGCCCTCATACTCGTCCTTGTCGTCGAGCAGCAGAAACACCATCCCATAATCGGCATACCGCCCCTGCTCCAACGATTCTTTGGCGATGCCCACGCCGACCTTGCCGAGGAAGACCAGTGAATCCTTCTGATGCCGCTCCAGTTTGCGGATCGAATATTCCAGGCCGAGATACGAGTCGACTTTCGGCGAATCCCTGATCCAGACGATCCGACAGGCGGGTTGCCGCACAACACGTATCACGTCGAATTCGGACTGCTCGGCGTCCCGCAGCCGTTCCAGGCGGTGATCGATCTTCCGCGAGACCATTTCCAGTTCATGCTGTTTGCGCTCGATCAGGGCCTTCTGCGCAACAAGCTTGTCCTCGATGACATGCACGTCGCGATTGTGCAGGAACTCGGCTATCTGCGTCAACGGCATATCCAGCACACGCAGGTACCGGATGGTGTTCAGCACCTCGAACTGCTTAGCCCCGTAATACCGGTACCCGGTGCGCGGGTCGACATATTCGGGTTCCAGCAAACCGCAACGTTCATAATGCCGAAGCGTGCCCAGCGACACGTTGAACATGCCCGCGACCTCGCCTATGCGGAACAGTCTGCCATCCCCCGGCACAGCGTCGCGCTCTTCGCCCCGCTTATTCGCCGTCATGCACGTGCCTTCTCTGAGATCACACCACGGCGCTTGAGCCACGCGTAGAAGCCGAGGCAGATCAGCACGGAAAGCAGCGATCCGGCGGGGGCGGCGATGCCCATGGGGAACAAGGTGTCCGGGAACAGCTTGGACGCCAGATACGCCCCGGGCACACGGACCAGGGTGATGGCCACGATATTGTGGATGAATCCGATATAGGAGCGCCCGCATGCGGCGAAGAAGCCGCTGAAGCAGAAGTGCACGCCTGCGAAGATGCTGTCGACGATGTAGCTGCGGATGTACTGGGTTCCCAGCAGAATCACCGTCGCATCGGTGGTGAACAGGCCGACGATGGAGCTTGCCGTCAGCTCCACCACGATCGATATGACGATGCCGTAGACGACGGTGATCGCGGTGGCGTATCGCAGCGTCTTCGTCGCACGTTCCATCCTGCCGGCGCCGATGTTCTGCGCCGAGACGGCGGATACCGTGGCCAGCATGGACGACGGCACCAGGAACAACGCGCTGATTACCTTCTCTACGACGCCGACGGCTGCCGCATCGTTCAGGCCGCGGTAGTTGGCGATGACCGTGATGATGATGAAGGCGATCTGGATGCAGCCGTCCTGAACCGCCGTCGGCACTCCAATGCCGAGGATGCCGCGGAGCATGGTCCTGTCTGGGCGAAGATCGCCGAACTTCAGTCTGATGCCCGTACGCCGACGGCGAATCGCAACCAATGCCACGATCACGCTGATGGTCTGCGCCAACACGGTGCCCAATGCCGCGCCCGAGGGACCAAGACGCAGCCAGCCCATGAACAGATAGTCGAACGCGATGTTGCAGAAGCATGCGACCGCGATGAAATGCATGGGGCTTTTCGAATCGCCCAGCCCACGGAACACTGAGCTGATGATGTTGTACGCGACGATGAACGGGATGCCGATGTAGCAGATGGTCAGGTACTGCGCGGTTCCTTCAACAGCTTCGGCGGGCACGCCGATCAGCGAGACGATGTTGCGCACGTTCAGCAGCAGTACAATCGTCAGAGCCAACGCGATACCAGCGAACAGCGTGATGACGTTGCCGATGGCCTTGGCCGCACGATCGAGTCTGTTCGCGCCGACCGCACGGCCGATAGTGACGGTCGCTCCCATGGCAAGGCCCACGATGACCACGGTGAGCATGTACAGCACCTGGCTTCCGTTTGCCACCGCGGTGATGCCGTCGACGCCAATGAACTGCCCTGCGATGAACAGATCAGCCATGCCGTACAGCGTCTGCAGGAAATACGACAGCAGATACGGCAACGCGAAAGTGACGACCGTTCCGAGCACGCTCCCCGTTGGCAGGTTCTTCTCCATGGGCCGTCCATCATCCTTCCGTTTCGGTCTACGTCTTCCAGCAGGAAGGCTAAACCTTACAATGGTTGTAGAGTCAACCCCGGGGTATCGTCATGTCCAATATGCGGAAAGCCTTCCGTTCATCCCGTGACCGATGCGGTGGCCTCATCCTCCCCGTCGGACTCGTCGGCAAAGCCCATGAGATCTCCCATCTTGTCCGCGTACACGTCAGTCTCATGCATGAGCAAAGCCCGCACGGCCCGAAGCGATTCACGATCCCGGGGAAGACGGTACAAGGCGATGGTCGTGGCCATCTCGCCGAGTTTTTCGTAGTTGTCCAACATGCGTTTGCGGTCCTTACGAGAGGCGAGCATCGCGTCCATGCGATCCTCCGGTTCGGCAAAAAAGATATATCCGGCAAGGGTAAGCAGCAGACCGGCTTTTCTCACGTTGCGCATCTGGCCGTCAAGTTCTTTGACGCCGTCCTCGAACATAGTCCGATCGCGCAACCTGAAGCCTTCTTGAAGAAGGCCCGAAGCCGACGGTCCCATAAGGGAAATGGCAAGGTCATGCAGGTAGAGCGGGTCCCTCCATATATCCTCCACTTCATATACACCGTCATTCTCGATTTCAGTCAGCAGTTGGGCGACGGGTTTCGCGGTTTCGTCCCACAGATTCCGATATGCCTCCACGATGCGTTCGGCGTCATACAGGTATCTGGCGTCAAGACAGGCCGGATATTCCAATGAGCCGGTGACGCTCAGATCCACGGAACAGGCGTATTCCAAGTCCGCCTTGATTCTCATATCCCGCAACTGGGCGCATACATGCCTGTACCGGAAATCGGGATCGCATCCCAATTCGACAACTTTCGGGTCATCGCGGAGCATGCACATGCCCAGCCCTCCATAAGCAAGGATCATCAGCGCCGTATCGGCAGCCCTGGGCTCATCCTCCCCCCATCGCAACAGGGTGTATGCGGCCAGGCGGTACGTCTGTCGCAAGTATTCCGTCATGCATTCAAGACGCTTCCTTTTACCGCCTCCGCGTTTCTTCCCTTTGGTCGTTTTCCTTCGGAACATCTCACGCGTATCGAACAGGCCCAGCTGAAAAGGCATCCTGCCGCTCGGCCGATGCGTCGCCACAGCGACGGAGGCGTCGTTGATCATCTCGTATAGCCATGCGCTCATGCCGTATTTACGGACCACATTGCGGCATCCGTTCAGGAACTCGGCATCGTAACCTATCTGGAATCGATCCAACATGATCATATCCATGTCAAGGTTCACCGGCCATGACGTGCCGCCGAACAAGTCGTCCGCGAGCTCATGCACCACGTCGTCGAACAGGGAAAGCGGACCTTCCATACCATGTTCGAGACGCATCCGGTCAATGTCCGCGAAACAACGGCCCGAGCTGTAACGGTCAAATCGCTCGATCAGCCGATCCATCGTTCGCAGGAAAGCCTGTTCATCCATATTGAATGGCGTGGCCACGGCAACTGTCATATGCAACTCCTTCGTCGTAGAGATGCACCTACTGTCGCATATTCGTCTGCCTCTCCGCCACAGCCCTTCAAAAAAAGTGGATAAGTGGACAATTTTCGCCTATCCACACCCCCGTATCTGTTTGTGGACAACTCGCACGACAGCAAAAAGCCCTTCCTCCAAAAAGAGGAAGGGCATGACTTACGCGTGGTCGACGAGCCGGAATCCGTCAGTTGATGAGTTCCTTGACCGCCGCGATGACGGCCTGCAGACTCGCCTTGGCGTCGCCGAACAGCATCTGCGTGTTGTCCTCGAAGTACAGCTCGTTTTGGATGCCGGCATAACCGGTGCCACGGCCACGCTTCATGACCACCACGTTCTGCGCCTTGTCGACATCGAGAATCGGCATGCCGGAGACCGGAGTGCCCGGCTTGCGGGCGGCCGGGTTGGTCACGTCGTTGGCGCCGACCACCAAGGCCACGTTAGCCTGCGGGAACTGCGGATTGATGTCGTCCAGGTCAACGAGCTCCTCATACGGCACGTTGGCCTCGGCGAGCAGCACATTCATATGGCCAGGCATACGGCCTGCCACCGGATGGATGGCATAGGAGACCTCGACGCCATGATCCTTGAGCAGAGTGCCAAGGTCGGCGAGCTCGCGCTGCGCCTGAGCCTGGGCAAGGCCGAAGCCCGGCACGAAGATGACCTTTTCGGCGTATACAAGCTGGACGGCCAGATCGTCGGCGGAGGTCTCCTTCATGGTGCCCTCCGGGCCTTCCCCGGCACCCGCCGCGGAATTGGAGCCGCCGAAGCCGCCAGCTAGGACGGACAGCAGAGGACGGTTCATGGCCTTGGACATGGCGATGGACAGCGTCACGCCTGCGGCACCGACGAGCGCGCCGGCCACGATCAGAGCGATGTTGTTGATGGCCAGGCCGGACATGGCCACGGCGGTTCCGGTGCAGGCGTTCAACACGGAAATGACGACCGGCATGTCAGCACCGCCAATCGGGATGACGAACACCAGGCCGTAGCATAGGGCGAACACAGTGGTCAGGACCGACCACAGCAGACGTTGGTTCGGCTGCACGCACAGCATCACGAAGGATGCGACGGTGAGCACGACGAACAGGATGTTCCAGAAGCCCTTGCCGGGCAGACTCAGCTTCTTGACCCACTTGATGCCCTGCAGCTTGCCTGCCGCGATGAGCGAGCCGGAGAAGGTGACGGAGCCGATCATGATGCCCAGTCCAGCGGTGATGAGCACAACGATGGACGGAGTCTCGGCGGACGTCAGAATGTCGTTCAGAGCAACAAGCGCAGCCGCGCCGCCGCCTACGGTGTTAAACACAGAGACGAGCTGCGGCATGTCGGTCATCTTGACCTTCTTGGCGGAGACCACGCCCGCCACGGCACCGATGATGATACCGACGATCAGCACCACGACTGCGACGGAGTGCTTGAAGCCGTTGGAAATCTCACCTGCGAACAGCACGATGAAGGCCATGGCCACGGCGAAAACCATGCCGATGGCGGAGACCATGTTGCCCTTGCGGGCGGTCTTCGGCGAATTCATCAGGTGCAGGCCGATGACGAACATCACTGCGGCCAGTAGGTAGACGAACCATTCGATGACGCCGAGCGGCGTGCTCAGCATTTCGGCCAGGGTACCCATTTACTTGGCCTCCTCTTCCTTCTTCTTGCCCTTGTCGGACTTGAACATCTCCAGCATGCGGTCGGTGACGACATAGCCGCCGACGACATTCATCGTGCCCAGCACGGCGGCCAGAAAGATGAACACCCAGGCGAGCGGGCTGGTCGCATGGGCCGCGACGATGACGACGCCTGCAATGACGATGCCGTGAATGGAATTCGCTCCGGACATCAATGGGGTGTGCAGGGTGGCGGGCACCTTGCCGATGA
>NZ_JBNMKH010000089.1:0-6251 GCF_050874245.1 Bifidobacterium sp.
CTTTACACGGTGGATGTCGGGGGTTCGAATCCCTCATCGCCCACTTTCTTTATCCCCCATGAATCCAAGGATTTCCAGTCGAGCCGACGGTGGTTCCACGTATTTCATCCACGTTCTGCCCACATAACAAAAATAAAAATCCCCTGATCGAAAGAATCAGGGGATTTGAAAATCACGAATAAAGGAATCTACCTGCCCTTGCCGAAAGCGCGCAGGCGGACGCCATTCCAATCGGCGCTGACGGTCAACGGAGTGGCCGCGTTCATGCCGGCGGTCTTGGCCGCGGACTGCACGGTGCTGGAGCTTGCCGCCCCTGGACGTCCCGGCTTCGGGGTCAGCACCCACAACGGACCATCGTCGCCGAGAACCGCGTATGCGTCCACGATGGTGTCGGACAACTCGTCCTCATCATCGCCGTCACGCCACCAGATGATCACGCCATCGACGGCGGAATCATAGTCCTCGTCGACCAGTTCCTCGCCGGTCAGTTCCTCGATCTTGGCGCGGATCGAGTCATCCACATCATCGTCCCACAACCATTCCTGTACCAGGTCGCCGGCGTGGAAACCGAATTCTTCAGCGTTATCAGATGCCGTTTGATTCACGTTCGCCAATATACCAACACAGCTCGAAATACATGTTACAGACGCTGGAATTGCTCACGTTTCGAGATTTCATGGCGATTTTCGGCAGCGTCTCGTCGCATCCCCCTGCCGATCATGGCCAATGGAACAGTCACTTCCCGGCGACGCACTTCGGTAGAGATCCGCCTTTGCCGTCGCGGATGGAGACCAACGCCTTGTACGCCTCGTCCAAGGTGCCGACCTTCACCACATGCAGGCCTTGCGGAACATGGCCGACGACGTCGGAACAGTTGGACTCCGGAGCGAGGAACCATGTGGCCCCATCGCGTTTCGCGCCGAGCATCTTCAATCGGATGCCTCCGATGGCGCCGACCTCACCTTTGGCGTTCATCGTGCCCGTTCCGGCTATGGTCCTTCCTCCCGAAAGCTTCTCCCCGCTCACCTTGTCTATCAAACCAAGCGTGTACATCATGCCCGCGGATGGCCCGCCGATGTCATCGACGTGCATGGTCACCTTCATGCCCGACACATCGTATCCGTGCGATTTGAGGAATTTCCTCGCCGCCGCCGTGGCCGCGTCCTGGGAGGACGCCATCTCCTTGCTGCTTTCCTTCTCGTAATCCTTGGCGCTTTGTCCGACCGGGAACACCGCCTCCTGCGGAAGCACCGTGGATTTCGGGTTCGCCCATGCCAGCAGGGCCTGCGCGTTGGACACCGGATAGCCCGGCACACCGGAGGCGTTGACCGTGACAAGCAGCAGTTCGCCGGAATCCTTGTGTGTCTTCACGCCGGACACCGAGATGACCTGTTTGCCACCGACCTCGCCCAGCACATTCTGGGTCGGCCCGGGCCCCTGCACCACATACGCGCTGGGAAGGCAGAGAATCACCACGCAGAGCACGGCCGTGAACAGACCGGCGAGATATCGCCATGGGCGAACATCAAACCATCGTCCGACACGCCACCACCATCGTTTGAGACGCGGCAGAACGCCTTGGGATTTCCCCGTACGTGTGCTTTTGGCGTGAACTCGCTGTGTTTCCTGCATATCGGCCATGCCTCCCATACTATGGAAAGCAAACGAACTTAACAATCGCTTGGAACAAGGACAGGGGACGGTATGGACGAGAATGCGATCCGCCAGTGGCTTATCGATTGCTTCGGACCGATTCAGGGCGAAATGGCGTGGAACCAGCTTTCCAATATGCCGGAAGCCTTGCGCGACCAGCTGATGAGTCAGGATCCAAGCACGTTGCCCAAGCCCGAAGAAGTCAAATCCATGATGCAGGCGTTTACCGCGGGCGGACTCAACACCGTGGGCGACATCCAGCATGTCGCCGAGCAGGGGCCGATCAACATCAAACTGGCGAAATCGCTCGCCCTGCAAAAGGCCAATGGCACCGGTTCGGACGCCAGCGTCAGCGCGGAAAACGGTGAAATCGCCAGACGCGCCATCAGCGAGGCGAATCTGTGGCTTGACACCGCCTGCGAATTCAATCCGGCGCAGGGCGAGACGCAGCTGCTCACCCGCGCGGGATGGGTGGAAAGCACTCTCGATTCCTGGGCGCAGTTCGCCTCTCCCGTAGCCGAGTCGATGAACGACGCGTTGGCTTCGATTTTGTCGCAGCGTTTCGGCGACGGCGAAATCCAGCCTGAGATTTCGGGGATTTTCGCAGGCCCGGTCGAGATTCCGATTCCGGACGATATGAAGGATCCGGCCAAGCTGATGCGTTTTGTCGGCAACACGTCGTTCGCCATGCAGCTGGGACGCGCGGCCGGTGATTTGTCGCATGAGGTGCGTGGCAGCTTCGATCAGGGCATCGCATTGTCCAAGAATCCAGCAGGCGGACTCATCGTGCAGAATGTGGTCGAATACGCGAAGTCGCTGGACATCGACGTAAGCGAGGTGATGGGATATCTCGCATTACAGGAGCTCGCCCATGCGCGCCTGTTCGCCTCCGTGCCGTGGCTGATGCCCCGTTTCGAGGCGTTGCTGGGCAAGTACGCGCGTGGCATCGCCATCGACATGGACGCCATGGAGGAGCAGATCCGCGAGGCCGAATCCATCGACCCGGATTCCATGGCCAGCGCGGTGAACATCACCAAGGTGGCGTTCCCGGACACACCGGAGCAGAAGCAGGCCATGGCCTCGCTGGAGAATCTGCTGGCGTTGGTCGAAGGCTGGGTGGATGCCGTCGTGTGGCGCGCCGGCATGGCGCACATCCCGCATATCGAACAGCTTCGTGAGATGCTCCGCCGCGAACGCGCCATCGGAGGACCGGCGGAGCGCACGTTCGAAAGCCTGGTGGGCATGCAGCTCCGTCCGAAGCGCATGCGCGAGGCGGCCGCGTTGTGGGAAAGCATCGGAGCGAAGGAAGGTCCCGAAGCACGCGACGCGAAGTGGTCGCATCCCGACTTGCTGCCGCAGCTGCCGGACGAGCAATCGCAGGACAACGCCGATGCCGCAACCGCCACGGCCGATGCAACGAACGCCGCCGGGGCCGACGGACAGGACTCCGCCGCATCGCAGGAAGCTTCCGGCTCCATTGATTGGGACGCCGAGCTGACCAAGCTGCTTGACGAGGAGGAGCACAAGCACGACGGCACAACAGATGCAGCCGAGTCCAACGGAACGGACGGATCCTCCGATGTCGACGGCGACGTTACGGATGGCGGAGCCGACAGCCCACGGTCACCGGAAGAATCGTGATTCCCTGCGCCAGCGTTCGCCCTCGTCGCCTTCGCGGGTGCGCGCATAGGACACGTCGAGCGTGTCCTCGGCACGAGTGATCGCCACATACATGAGTCGGCGTTCCTCTTCCAAAAGCTCGCCGGCGGGCGGTGAGCCATACGGCATCAATCCCTCCGAGCATCCGATCAGGAACACATGTTTGAACTCCAGGCCTTTGGAGGCGTGGATGGTGGAAATGGTCACGCCGCTCAGGTCAGCGCCCACACCAAGCGCCTCCAACATGGCCAGGCGGTTCTGGATGTTGTCCGCGAGCGCGGAACTCTGCCATCCACTGTCCCGTTTGATGCGGTAGCGCAGATGCTGTTCGGTCAATGCCCGGCAGAAGAGCCTCTGCTGCGCGTTGACTCGGGTGAGGATGGCACAGTCGCCGGCGGAGACTCCGTTGTCCACGAGTCTACGGATACGCGCGGCCACGCCTCGTGCTTCCTCGATGTCGCTGTTGTAGACGGTTTCGGAGACTCGACGGCCGTCTTCCCTTCCGGAGTTCAGTCTGAGATAGTCCTTGCGTTGCGGGGACGCAGCGAGTATGCAGTTGGCGTAGTTCACGATCTGGGGTGTGGAACGGTAGTCGGTGTTGAGTCTGACGTCCGCGGTGAGACGGCCGAATTCGGATGCGAAGTTGAGCAGGCTGTAGCTGCTTGCACCCGCGAACGAGTAGATGGTCTGTGCCGGGTCTCCTACCACACAGATGTTGCGGTTGCGGCCGAGCCAACGGGTGAGCAGGCGGTGCTGCAGCGGTGAGACGTCCTGGTATTCGTCGACGGTGATCCATTTGATGCCGGAACGCATGCTTGCCGCCACTTCTGGGTCGCTGTCGATAAGGTGGCAGGCTATCAGCAGGATGTCGTCGAAGTCGATTTCGTTGCGATTGGTTTTTTCGGCCTCGTACGCCTTGTAGACGTCCACGAATTGGTCCGACTCCAGTCCCGACGGCGGTTGGCGATGCGTGGCTGCGCAGACGCGTCCGTAGTCTTCCGGAGCGATAAGCGATATTTTGCACCAGTTGATTTCCGCTTGCAGGTCGCGCACGGTGTTGTCGTCGACTTGGGAGGTGGTGACGCGTTTCAAGGAGCGTCCCACAAGTTCGATTGGGTTTTTGGCCAGGAACGGCATGGGTCCTTCACACACGTCCGGCCAGATCTGGCGGACCTGGTGCAGTGCCGCGGCGTGGAAGGTCGCGGTTTTGACGTCGGCCGCGACGTTGAGTTTCGACAATCGGCTGCGCATTTCCGCCGCGGCTTTGACGGAGAAGGTCACGGCGATGGTTTTGCGTGGATCCCACTCTTTGGTGGCGCACGCATAGGCGATTCGACGGGTGATGGTCCGGGTTTTGCCCGCGCCCGCGCCCGCGATGATGCGGACGGGCCCCCATATCGCGCTGGCGGCCGTACGCTGCGCGTCGTCCAATCCGTCGAGAAGCTCTTGCGTTGTTGCACTCATGTGTTCCATTGTGGCAGATTGGCCGACGGGCGTGCCGTGTTCGCTTTCCGCCCATGCTTTTGCCCGTCGGATGGGATGTCCAGTCGATAAAAGCCGGAAAAGAGCGCGGTTTTACCGTCCGTTTGTATTAAGGTTGGGTTTGTGACCGAACGAAGCAAATTTATGATGGCCGCCTTGGCGAGCGCGGCGATGCCGAATGCCGTCATCGCGGGCGCGCGTGCCAGCGAACAGAATAACGCCACCGATGAGGGATATGGCATCGACCATGCCGTGGTGCAGGATTCCGTGGGTAGGCTGTATGACACGCTCGCTTCGAGCACTCCGGAGGGACGCAGGCGTCTTGCTGGACGGGTGCGTGCCGCGCAGACGTTGGCTCAGGCCCGGGAATTGGGTGGGCTTGGCTTCGATGTCGATCATGTGCTTGCTTTTTCCAATGGCGAACAGAAGAAGTCCGCCACGGGGGATGTTTCCGTGATGGTTGCCGTCCATCATCCCGGTCAGGCTCGTAGCCTGAGCTTGCTGACGTTGGATGATTGCGTCAGCGTGGGTACCGCTTTGGGCGCGATTCACCGTCTTCGTCCGGATTTTCTGCAGGAGGCGGGTTATCCGGTGTTCACCACGGGGCAGATTCGCGCGCAGCTGACCGCTTGGATCAAGAGGCTGCGTCAGGCGGGTCACGTTCCGCAGGAAATCACAACGAGCTGGTCGGACATTCTGGAGACCGATGGCTTGTGGTCGTTCACCACTTGCCCTGTGCATGGAGGCCTGTCCGACGGCGATGTGCTGTTCTCCGATTCGTCGATCACCGCCATCACGAATTGGCAGGATATGCAGGTCAATGATCCGGCACGTGATCTGGCTTGGATTTTCGCCCGGTTGGACGAGAACCATCGCAACGCGCTGCTGAGCGCCTATGGGCGCATGCTTGGCAATCGTCTGGACGACCTGATCATGCTGCGCGCCAATCTGTGGCTGCAGATGGAGCAGGTGGGCGATTTCATCAACGCGTTGAACAAGGCCGACAGCGTCAAAATCATGCAGTTCAAGGCGCAGGTGGAGCGTCTGGCCCATCAGTTGGGTATGCTCACCGCCAAAACGCATAAGTCGAGCGAAACGCAGCAGGACGGTCAGCAGAACCGCAATCGCACGCCGAGCACCATTACCGTCGGCACGCTGCTGGATGAATCCGAGCGGCGGCGTCGGGAGGCCGCGGAGCGCAATGGCGCGGACGACACGAACGATGCCACGGGCGAGCGTCATATCGACGCCGTCGACATGGACGATGACAGGACCGGCGATTTCGACGTCACCGATTCCCATCCGGTGCGCAGGACCGAACCAAGCGTCGAAGATGCCACGGAGTCGTACGATCCGGTTGGATCTGACGATACCGCCGAGCGTGGGAACACCACCGGGGATGGATCGTCCATCAGCACGTTCATCCCGGAGCAGTCCGCAAGGCAACGGCATGAATC
>NZ_JBNMKH010000090.1:0-6231 GCF_050874245.1 Bifidobacterium sp.
CGTCCGATTGTTTTCCTGTGAAACGCTACGGCGTCGGGCAAGCGTGGCCAGAGAATCACGGGTGATCGTGTCACGCGAATCATCCTGCTGGATTCCAGGGACCATCGAATCACCCATCGTCGCGCTTCCCTTTCTCGCTCTTAACGTCACGACTTCGAGCGTAGCGCACATTCATAGTAAGAACACGCTCAGCCCAACGATATGCGCAACTCTCCCACCGATGGAGTATGACGCATGCCCGTCACGGAGCGCAGCCACGGGGCGTAGCCGGCATGCGGAATGCCTGTCAATGCCCCGTTTCACGCCGCTTATGGTCAAGATCTTTATCAAAAGATCGTATGCTCGTGTTCAGGCACGAAGCGTTGCCGTCACTACGCGTTCCGCGCATCGTTGCCGGATTCGAAACGATCGAGCACGCCAGTCTTGGCGAGAGCCTTCTGCACGAACCACATCAACGCGCCACCGAACACAGCTCCGGAGATCACGCAGCAGACGGTGAAGACCGCGCCCTGCGTCATGGTCCAACCGGCCTTGGTAAGCCAATCGTAACCACCATTGCACAAACCGGTCAGTGCGCCGGCATTATCCGGTATACGTTCATACGGTCGAAGCGATCGCTTCCTCTCAGCCTTACGGCCCCCGTGTCCGCAGCCGATACTACACGGAATCCCCACTCCATACAACAATCATTCGCATTGACCGGAAAGCATCAAACGATTACGCGGCAAATCATGCCGAAGTAGGCCAAATTACTGCACTGCAGGACCATCTCAGCACGCCGACAGCGTATGATATCTGCGGACACACGAAACAACTCACGATAACTGGAGTAGCAGAGATGCCGACAAGTGAACATACGTTGCCTCAATCAACAGTCCGGATCGCCCAGGCCGAACCAGACGGAATTCTTCTGGTGATTCATGCCGGGGCGGGTGATCGAGGTAAGAAAGATACACCGGAACGCCGCGCGCAGGTAGAAAAGGATCTGAACAAGGCGCTCGAAGCTGGTTATGCCCTCTTGGAGCAGGGTGCTCCGGCCGAAGACGCCGTGTGCGCGGCCATCCGCGTCATGGAAGACGCTCCTGAGTTCAATGCCGGTCGTGGCGCGGCATTGACCAGCGAAGGCATCGTATCCATGGATTCCTGCCTGATGACCGGTGTGGATGGCGAGGTCGGTTCAGCATGCGGCCTGACCACATCCAAGAATCCAATCAACGTGGCACGCGCCATCAAGGAAAAAACCAAGCACGTCATGTTCGCCAAGCCCAGCGACGCCCTGCTCAAGGAATGGGGCATCGAGCTGTGCGACAGCGCGTATTTCATCACACCGAACCGTCAGGAATCCCTGCGGGAGGCGCAGTCCAACGGTGACGAGTGGGAAAAGCACGGTACCATCGGCGCCGTAGCCCGCGACGCTTCCGGCAATATCGCGGCTGGCACTTCCACCGGCGGCATTACGAACCAGATGCCGGGCCGCGTCGGCGATTCGCCGCTGCCGGGATGCGGCACCTATGCGAACAACGATTCCGTAGCTATCTCCTGCACCGGCATTGGCGAAGCGTTCGTCAAAGAGGTCGCTGCACACCAAGTCTCCGATCGTGTGCTGTATGCCAAGGAGGAGCCTGTCGCTGCCGCAAAGGCCGCGTTGGATGGCGTGGCCCGCCATCATGGTGACGGCGGTATGATCATCGTTCCGGCGCATGGCGACGGTGCGATGGTGTTCAACAGCGAGATGATGAACTGTGGTTGGAAGTCACCGAAGGGCAGCTACGTGCAGAGCTGAACCGACGCAGCGGACCAGCCACTGAAACGGCTGGGGCCCAAGTCCATGTGGACTTGGGCCCCAGCCGAATTTTTTTGGGATTTCCAATGCCGTATTACTCCGGTATTGGGAATTCCCGTATCACTTGGTGATGGTGTTGTAGGTAGGCAGGTTGGTGTAGTCGAACGACACGTTCTTCACATTCGTGGCGGACACGGCCGCGACATTGTCATACCACAGCGGAATCACAGGAAGATCCTTGGCAAGGACTTCCTGGGCTTCGGTGAAATCGTCCGTACGCTTCTGCACATCAGTCTGCGCGAGCGCGGCGTTCAAGAGATTGTCGAATTCCTCGCTCTTGTAATCGCCATCGTTTGAGCCATGGCCGTCGGCGGAGCTGGAAGCATACAACGGGTTGAGGTAATCCTCAGCCGACGGATAGTCCAGCATCCATCCGGAACGGAACGCGGTGGTGATGGAACGGTCCGTCACCCGCTTGCGCACATCGCTGAAGGTTGCGTAAGGATCGCCCGCAGCATCGATGCCAAGCGTGTTCTTGATTTGGTTGCAGACCGCGTCGACCCATTCCTTGTGGCCGCCATCGGCATTATAGGCGATACGGAAATTGCCGGACCAAGGCTTGATGGCATTGGCCTTCTCCCACAGTTCCTTGGCCTTGTCGGCGTTGTATTTCAGATTGTCGCCGTTTTTCAGGTTCTTGGCGTATTCAGGAACCAGCGGTGACGTGAAATCAGTGGTCGCGGTCTTCGTATCGTCGTAGACCTTCTTAACAATCTGATCACGGTTGATGGCCATGGAAATGGCCTGGCGACGCAGATGACCTTCCTCGTCATCGCCAAAGTGCTCAAGTCGTTCAGGAATGACGAACGCCTCGAATGTGGAACCAGCCTGGCTGTATGCGATCACGCCGGAATCCTTTCGGAAGGTCTTCACAGCGGACTGCGGGACCTCGTCCAGCACGTCAAGGTTGCTGGACAGCACATCGGAGTATGCGGAATCCTCATCCGTGTACACACGGTATTCAATACCATTGTTGGCCACCTTGCGGCTGCCCTTGTAATCCTTGTTCGGAACGATGATGATGTTCTTGTTGTGCGCCCATGATTTGAACTTGTACGGGCCATTGCCGATTGGGGCCTGCCCGAACTTCTTGATGTCCTGGAACGCCACACTCGGCAGAGGGAAGTAGGACTGGTGGGCCAGCTTTGTCGGGAATACCGAATCCGGCTTGTTCAGCTCAACGACCAAGGTGTAATCATCCGGGGTGGAAAGGCCCGAAAGCGTAGCCTTGGGGTCGACGTTCGAGTCCTGCAGCTCGTCGTAACCTTTGATGGTGGAGAAGCGGCTTGCAGTCTTCTGCGCGTTCTTCACGTTCGCAGCAAAGCTCCATGCGTCGGCGAAGGATTTCGCGGTCACAGCCTCACCATTGGTGAATTTCCATCCCTTTTTCAGCTTGATGGTGTACTTGGTGGCATCATCGTTCGGAGTGATGCTTTCAGCGACTTCAAGATGCTGCTTGCCTTTGGCGTCAAAGCTGACCAGGCCTTCAAACAGATAGCGAATGACTTTGCCGCCGCCCATTTCATTGGTATCGGTCGGAATCAGTCCGTTCTGCGGTTCGCTGTTGTTCACGGAAATCAGCGAGGCGCTTCCACTGTCGGAAGAAGCATTGCCATCAGACGACGAGCCACAGGCAGCCACCGACAGCAGCATGGTTCCCGCCGCCGCCAATGCGATCAGACGGCGCGATACGCCATTCTTCATTGTTCTCTCCTTCACATTAGTCTTCCCACCAATTCATATCGGCACGAAGCAAGTAGAGGCGATTATAGGAATCTTCTGCGGCCTAGGCGCATACCCATATCTGAATCTGAGACAAAAGTTCCGGTAGAAGGCATTGTTTCTTAACACTTTTCCGCAGCACATCGAATGGTCATCGATTATTAGGAGCAACTCCGTTGAATGAAGAGTGATACATCTGTCTGACCTGCCGCACCTATCACTCTATATGTCACTGATATCAGTGCTTCAAAGGTCTCCGAAGGCCGTTATAGGGAAAAAACTCAGCAGTTCGAAAGATCTGAAATCGTTGGAAATATGCCGTTTTGGCAAAAGAAAAGGGCTTTCAGATTGCTCCGAAAACCCTGCTGGCGGAGAATACGAGATTCGAACTCGTGAGGCTGTTACACCAACACGCTTTCCAAGCGTGCGCCATAGACCACTAGGCGAATTCTCCAATTATTCAACGCCCCCCGGTGTCTATCCGTGAAACGCAACTTGATTAGAATACAACAGATTCTCCAGAAGACAAAGTCGGCGTGTCGCAACATCAGGCCGATCCAACACGCACCGCTATATTCAATGCGCGCCGATAGAATGAACCCGGAATAGGCACGATTCTCGGGGAAAATCAATCGTTATGATCAGAGCACTGCGCACGTCGGACATGGACAGAGTCGCCAGCATATGGCTGGAAGCGAACCTGCAGGCGCATTCCTTCATCCCAGCGGAATACTGGAAGAACAATCTTGAATACGTGCGGGAAGCGCTCCCGCTGGCAGAAGTCCACGTGTATGAAGATGCCCAAGGCGTGCAGGGATTCATAGGCTTGAACGGCGGCCATATCGAAGGTCTTTTCGTCGCCGCAGAAATGCGGTCACACGGCATCGGCAGACAGCTCATGGACCATGCGAAACGCGAAAGGGACACGCTTACATTGGAAGCGTACCGGAAGAACGTCGGCGCGGTGCGCTTCTACCAGCGTGAAGGCTTCACGATCCAAGACGAAGACCTGGACGAGTTCACCGGCGAAATGGAGTACACGATGCAATGGCGGCGTCGATAGGCCGAAAAGTCACAAAAGCTCCGCCACACATCTGAGGAAGCGCCCGGAATCACCCGCCGTTCACAGTCGGTCGGCGATCATCGCGCAATGCTCGCGGACGATGCGCGCGCTGTCGTGGAAACGCGCCATCTCATCGTCGGTCAAATGCAAATCCACGAAATCACCGACGCCATCGCCGTCCAATGCCACAGGCAAGCTCAGGAACACGTCATGCTCGTCGTACGAATACTGTCCGTCGATGAGCGTGGATACCGGCATCACACGGCGTTCGTCCCACAAAATGGTTTTCACGATTGCCGAAACCGTTGCTGCGATTCCGTAGTTGGTGCCACCTTTGAGCGCTTTGATTTCCATGCCGCGCCGGCGGGTGGCCTCCTCGATGCCGTCCAGCGTCACGTCCGGGTATTTCGCTGCGTTGTCGGACAGATACCGCGCGAACGGCTTTCCAACGATGTTGACCGTCGACCATGGGATGAACTGTGAATCTCCATGCTCGCCGATGACGTAGCCGCCGACCGTCCTCGGATCAAGACGGGTTCGTTCCGCGATAATCGTTTTCATGCGCGCTGTGTCGAGCGCGGTTCCGGTGCCGATTACTTGTCGGCTGGGCAGACCGGTGCGTTTCCATGCAAACCAGGCAAGTACGTCGACTGGGTTGGACACCATGATGAGCATGCCGTCGAATCCCGATGCCATCACGGATTTGAGAATCGGATCGACGATGTCGATGTCAGCACCGAGTTCGCTCAGACGGGATTGCCCGGGAATCGGATGCGCTCCGGCTGTGATGATGACGATATCGGCGCCGGCGCAATCGTTCCAGTCCCCCACACGAATCTTCGTATACCGGCTGAAGAATTCCTCACCGTCGGCAAGGTCCATCACCTCTCCCTGTGCCCGTTGAGGAGTGCGATTGATAAGCACGACCTCATTGCACAAGCCGTTGGCCACAATCGTCGACACGACGGTCATGCCGACATGGCCTGTGCCGATCACCACCACACGGCTTCGACGCACATCCATGGAAAAATCCCCTTCCTTCTCTGTCGTCCGTCCCGCACGGCACACATTTCGGAGCATCCGGCCAAGACTTCCATTGCATGATATGCCGTCATTAAATATTGGGAAAATTACGATTCCATATTCGGAAGGCCAAGGTAAGGAACAAAGGGTGGAATAACAAAATACGAAAATAAAAAGAAGGAATTCCCCGGAAGCCATGCGGTCCGGCCGGAAGAACCGGAAGCAAAAAGCAATGGGGATAAAAAAATGGGGTTCCCGGAGCAAGCTGCTCCACGGGAACCCCCAACGTTGAATGCGGCGGCGTGCTACTCTCCCACACCCTCTCGAGTGCAGTACCATCGCCGCGCCTGGCCTTAGCTACCGGGGTCGGAATGGGACCGGGCGTCTCACCAGGGCTATGACCACCGCAAAACCAGGGTCAACGGCAAGGAAACCACAAGGAATCCAAGCCGGCATGTTATCAGTGGCGGTTTGGGAACCGGACAGCGGACGCAAGCAAAAGCCCATCAGTTTTATCGTTCAGTGACCATTCCAGCGCATATTGTCGCCATGGAACGATCCAGCACAGGAAAGACGCGGA
>NZ_JBNMKH010000091.1:0-6153 GCF_050874245.1 Bifidobacterium sp.
ATGCGTTCGGCGATGCGGTCCTTGGAGGAGCCGCCGGGGTTGAAGTATTCGACTTTGGCCGCGATGGTGGCCTTGATGCCTTCGGTCACATGGTTGAGGCGGATGAGCGGGGTGTTGCCGATGAGTTCTGCGGTGCTGTTGTGGATGGTCATGACGTTTCCTTTGGGGTTTTGCGGTTTCGGTGATTCGGTTGGGATGCGCTCCCGGGAAGCCACGTCGTCATGTGCAGCGGTTGAAACAGGACCTGTTGGGATTTTCGCGTTTGTGCGAAGATCACCGTATACGGTTACGGTATGCCGTATGCCGAAGGTTGGCGATCATGCCGATACGTTACGGGAATCCGGAAAATCGAAGTTCTGGCGACCACGCCGAACGTTCTGGAATGTCCTATCTCAAGTTATGCGTCGATGAACCACGCGCCCCTCGGGCGGTTGGTTAGCGACAGCAACAACAAGAGCGATTGAACATGTAGCTTACATTACCACTCCCCCGGGCATCGGCATGTCACCCGCGTTCATCATGCGGACATCCGAACCGTATCAGCTTCCCGGAACGGGCTCGTTCCGCCCCAATAACCTGCGATATAACAGCCTTCGCAGCGCCCAACACCCCACCGGATATCATCGCGTCTACGTGATATACAATGCAATTATGTATAGAGGAACCTCTTTCATATTCCCCGCACATCGAGTACGACCGTCGACGGGGAACAACGGACGTTCCCCGCTCACGCCGGAAGCCGATCGCACCGATCACACCAATCACACCAACCGCAAACGCCATCGCACATGGACGCCTTTCGTGGTTCTCTGGGCGGTGATGTCGACGATTCTCATACTGCTGACCGTGTCCACGCATCCTTCCGACAGCGTGTACACCTTGCAATACCAAGGCGGCACCTTCCTCGTGGACCGTTCACAGTACCAGCAACTCGCCGACGCGTTCCTGCACGGCAGGATCTGGATCGACGCGCATGTCCCCGACTGGCTTGCGGCCATGGATAATCCGTACGACGAACAGGCCAGAGGAACCCTCGGCATGCAAACCGGCGATCCGTCACGCTGGGATTGGGCCTTCTACCATGGCCGGTACTACTGCTATTTCGGCCCGCTGCCGGCGCTCCTGCTCTTCGCGCCGTTCAAAGCACTGACCGGAACCGATCTGCCGACCGCCGCAGGATGCGCGTTCCTTGCGATACTGGCATGCGCTTCGCTCATATTCCTCATCGAAACACTGTGGAAGCGCTATTGGCATGGCACCCCCAGATGGCTCGCGGTCCTCGTCTGCACCGCAATCGTAGCGGCATCCGGATTGACGTATCTGGTGCTCGTCCCATGGTTCTATTCGATTCCCATCCTCGCATCGCTCGCACTCGCGCCCGCCGGCATCGCATTGTGGGCACGCTCTTCCGGCGATGGCCATCACACCCCACGCACTCCGTTCATCGCCATCGGTTCGACGCTTGTCGCGCTCACCATCGCCTGCAGACCGGCGTTCATCCTCACCGCGGTATTCGGCATCATCCTCCTATGGCCGCAAATCCGAACCCGCGATATCCTGTCCACCCGTTCCAGACACGCCATCCTCTCCACCATCGCGGCGATTCTGCCGTTCCTCATCATCGGCTGCGCGATGATGGCATACAACACGGCCCGTTTCGACGACCCGTTCGACTTCGGCGCAGCCTACAATCTCACCGGCTGCGATCTGACGCAACGGCATGTCAGTCTGAAAGCACGCCTGTATTCCGTCCTCCTGCTGTTCCTCACCCCAATCGGTTTCACGAGGGAATTCCCCTACACCATGGACGTGTTCTCACTGGATGAGGCAAACCCATGGGGATTCCTGTTCCGTAATCGGAACATCATTCCGGAACAGTTCGCCGGCGGACTCGTCGCGCTGTCGCCGATCTGCCTGCTCGCATTGCCCGCGGCCATCCGGTATTTCATTCGACTGCGGCGCAGCCAAAACTCCCACGCAACACAGTGCGGTGCGATAGGACTCACGTTCCTCGTTCTCGCCGTCCTCATCGCATGCATCGACGGACCGTTCGGCGTGAACGCGCGTTACCTGTGCGATATGACATGGCTGATGCTCATCGGCACCATGTGCCTGCTGTTCGTATGGAACACGGATGCGCGTGAAAATGGGCGCCGGTGGCTGACCGTCGTGATCGTCGCCCTGCTTATCGTCGGCATCGGCTTGCAGCTGCTATGGCTTATGACCCCGGGGCGGAGCGAAAGCTGGAACGTTTCGAATCCCGCCCTGTATGACTGGTTGCGCAGACTGTTCACGTTCTAGTCGGTTCAGCCGATTCAGCCGATTCAGGCGATCCAGTCGGTTCAGCCGGCCCAGCCGCCTACCTTGCATCGATCCGACCTGCGATCAGGACTGCATGGACGCGGCTTCGATGAGCGAGCGCGTGTACGCGGAACAGGGATGCTTCAGTATTTCCGTGGTCGTACCGCTTTCCTCGACGCGTCCGTCATGTAGGACGACGATACGGTCGGCGATATGCTGCACCACGCCAAGATCGTGCGAGACCATGACCAGCGACATGCTCGGGTTTGCCGCGCGGATGGCGCGGAATGCCTCCAGAATCCTCACGCGTGCGGCCACGTCGATGGCGCTCATCGGCTCGTCGGCAAGAATGATGCCCGGATCGTCCACTATGGCACGCGCGATGGCCACACGCTGCGCCTGCCCGCCGGAAAGATCCATGGGGTACCGTGCGGCGAACACCGCCGGGTCAAGCCCGACCACACGCAATGCATGCTCGGCCTGCGAGGCGATCTCATCATTGCCCATGCCCTTGTGGTGCAAGCGCAACGGCTCCTCTACGGAACGTGCGACGCGCCAGCGCGGGTCGAGCGAGGCGAAGGGGTCCTGGAACACCAGGCCGGTCTGTCCGCGTAGCATGCGGCGCACGGCAGAGCCCCGCTTCCCCATTGTCTGGCCGCGATACGTGATCTCGCCCGAATCGGCGGATCCCAAGCCGAACAGCACACGCGTCAGCGTCGATTTGCCCGAACCGGAAGCGCCGATAATCGCCAGGCACTCCCCCTCGTATACGTCAACGTCCACGTCGAACAGCACCTGCCTGCGTTCCCGCTTCGAACCGAAGCTTGTACAGATGCCACGCCCCTGCAGCACGATGTCACTCATTGCCGTCGTCTTTCCTCATGATTGCCGTGTTCTTGAACGTCTCCCGCTTGGATTGCGCTCTCGCGGATTCCCGGCTGCCAACACTGCTACCAGCACTGTTGCCATGCGGCAGGGTAAGCAACCTGGCCGCATCGACCAAACGTCGCGCGGGTTCGCTTGCCGGCGCCTGCAATAGGCTTGCGGTCGTACCCGTTTCGGCGATCGAACCGCCGTCCAGCACATAACAGCGCGTAGTGGCGCGTGCGAGCACCGCGAAATCATGGGTGATGAACAGCATGGACGCGCCGGCATCGTCGACCAGCGACGTCAGCAGGTCGACGATCTGACGTTGCGTGATCGAATCCAATGCCGTGGTCGGCTCGTCGGCGATGATGAATCGCGGCGAAGTGATCAGCGCGGTGGCGATGCCGACACGCTGCTGCTGCCCGCCGGAAAGCTGATGTGGGTATTTCAGCAGTGCATCCTGGGAAAGCCCCACTTTGTCAAGCATCGCCTTGACACGATCAAGACGCTCGTCAAGCGACAGATCGTAGTGCAGGTACAGCGGCAGACCGATCTGCTGTGCAACCGTCATCACGGGATTGAGCGCTGCCGCCGGATTCCGGAACACCATGCCCATATAACGCCCGCGCAAATCGGCCATGGCGGTATCGTCCAATCCGATCAGCTGTTTGCCGCCGACCATGATCGAACCGCTTATCCGTGCCGTATCGGGCAGCAACCCCATCAGGGCCTTGGCGATCATGGATTTGCCCGACCCGGAGGAACCGACCAGGCCGACCCGTTCGCCATCGGCTATGCCCATGCACACATCGCGCACGATGGGCTTCGTACCAATGGCGATGTTCAGTCCGCGAATTTCAATGCTCATGCCGCCTCCCTCAGCTCGGGATTGGTCAATGGGTCGATGGCGTCACGCAGTGCATCGCCGAACAGATGCAATGCGATCACCGTCATCGTTACGACTAGTCCCGGCCATAGCACGGTCAGAGGGTAGATGCTGATGAATTTCACGGATGTGGCGAGGGAATGCCCCCAACTGGGCACGCCGGCGCCTACGCCGACACCAAGATAGGTCAGCCCCGCCTCGGCCAGTATCGATGTTCCCGCGCTCATCGACAACTGCACCAGCAGCACCGGCATCACATTCGGCATGATATGCCTGACGAACACGCGCATGCCGGAGGCTCCGAACCATACCGCCGATTCAACATACTGCGAACGCGCGGCGAGTACGGCCGCAGGTCTTGCGATACGCGCCAGATTCAGTCCGTAGGCGAATCCGCATGCGGCCACAATCACCGCCGCCGAGGCGCCGAACGGCACGGACAGCATCAATGCGATCAGCACGGTCGGTATAGAGATCAGCGCATCGACCACCACCACCGACGTGGATCGCAGCACGGTGTTGCGCGACACCATGGCGGCCACCAATGCCAGGCCGAATATGCCGGACACGGCAACGGTCAGCAATGCGATCGCAAGATTCGTGCGCGATCCGGCCATCAGCCAGCTCAGCACATCGGCGCCGACGCCATCCGTCCCCAACGGGTGCGCGGCCGAGGGCGAGGCCCATGCGTGGAATCCGTCGGTCTCCAGCAGCGTATGCGGCGTCCATACGAGCGAAACCAGCGAAACCAGCACCCACAGGCCGAGCACGGTCAGCGCATATTTGCCGCTGGCTTTGCGCCATATCGAGCGCATAACCACACGAGCAGTGGACATCACAGCACCTCCTGCAAGTCGGTGGAAGCGTTTTTCAGTCTTGGGTCGAGCGCATGATGCGCCATATCGACCGCCAGCCCCAGCAGCAGGAAGAACGCGGTCAGCAGGAACAGTTCGCTCTGCACCGCGATCAGATCCCGGTTGCCCACATCGGTGACGAGCATTGCGCCAAGTCCCGGCAGGGCGAACAGGTTCTCGACCACCATCACGCCTGTTACCATTTGGGCGAAGGTCAGTCCGATAACCGATACCAGCTGCGGCAGCGACAGCCGCAATCCGACGCGCAGCAATGCCTGTTTGCGTGTCATGCCGCAGGCCATGGCCATGCTCACGGCCTGGGATTGCGCGGCATCACCTAATGCGGCACGCGTATAGCGCATGATTCCGGCCCCGGCGGTGATGCCGGTGGCCAACGCGGGGAGCACCAGCGACGCCAATGCACGCCTTGGGCTCGCCCAGCCGTCGTTCGGGAAGCCCTGTGAGGGGAAAAGCCCCAGCAATCCCGAGCCGCGCGAGAACAGCAGAATCAGCAGCAGGCCGCTCCATAATGCGGGAACGGCACCGCCGATAATGGCGATCACATGGAGCAGTCCACGCCATCTTCTGTTTCTGGTGATAACGGCCGCGCAGCCAAGCGGCAATCCGATGAGCAGTGCTATGGCAAGGCTGAGTACGATAAGCGGGAACGTGACCGCAGACCGCACGCCGACCTGCAAGGCGACCGATTTGCCGCTGATGGCGGATACGCCCAGATCGCCATGCAGCAGGCCGGTCAGCCAGTCCGCATATTGCATGGGCAACGGCCGGTCGAGCCCCATCTCCATGCGCAGCGCGGCGATACGGGCTGCGGTCGCGTTCGTTCCGGCCATGACGGCTGCAACGTCACCGGGAAGCACACGCAATGCCAGAAAAACCAGTATCGACAATCCAGTCAGCGCCGCCACGAACAGCAGCAGCCGTTTGGCCACGAATCTCATATCATTTCGCCTTGCATCATTTCACTTTGGCGATCTGCCACAGGGGCAGTACCGTCTGGCTGAGCTTGTCAGGGAATCCCTTGACACTCGTGTTGTACGCCACGGTCACACGGTAGCCGAACAGCCAATCCGCAGGGGCGTCCTCGCTGACGGCCTTCGCCGCCTGCTTGAGGTATTCGTTGCTTTCCTCCTCGTCGGTGGCCGCGAGCGCCTTGGCGTAGAGCGCCTGCACGTTCTTGTTGTCGTAGTGGTAATAGTAGTCCGGCGTGGTCCACTTGTAGAAGTC
>NZ_JBNMKH010000092.1:0-6126 GCF_050874245.1 Bifidobacterium sp.
CGGCCACGCTGCGCCGCGTGGCAGATTTGCTGGCCAAGTCCGCGTCGAAGCCGGCCGCGACGGTCTCGAACGTGACCGGCTCCGGCACACGCGCGACCCTCAACGTGCCCGACGGCCACTACCTCGTCACCGACACCAACAAGGACACGCTGCCCATGATCGTCGGCACGAAGGTCGGCGGCATGGACCTGTCCACCGGCACCCTGGGCACGCTGACCGTCAAGACCCGCACGTTCACGCTCGACAAGACCCTCGTCCACGCGGACGGCTCCGAGTCGAAGACCGGCAGCGTGCGCGTCGGCGACACCGCCACCTACCACATCGCGTTCACCATGCCGTACATGGTGGGCGCGGACGCGAGCGTGCGCATTGTCGACCAGATGACCGGCCAGACGTTCAAGGACATGACCGGCGCCACCATCGACGGCAGGGACGTGACCGACCAGGTCGGCGTGGTCAAGGCGCGCGCCGGCGGACTCACGGCCATTCCGGCGAAGTCGTCCGGACTGCCCGTCACCACACTGCACGCCGGCTCCGTCGGCTTCAACCTCGACAGGCTCGCCACAGCCGCGAATGGCGGCAAACGCGTCGTCATTACCGTCCGCGCGACCATCACGTCCACCGCCGACAACCACCACATCGAGGCCCCGACCGGGCATGTGGCTTGGAAAGACCTGTCGACCGGCACCCTGTACACGCCCGACCCGCCGACCTCCCGCGCCGACGTGTACACCGGCGACCTGAAGGTGGCGAAGACGTCCGCCGCCGACCGCACCGCCCGCATCCCCGACGCGGGCTTCAAGATCCGCGACAAGGGCACGGGCAAATGGCTGTCCTGGTCGGCGGCGTCCGGCTGGTCCGACGCCGCCGACCAGGCGCGCGCCACCGTGTTCCGCACCGGCGACGCGAACATGGATGGCAAGGTGAGCGCCGCCGAGGCGTCCGCCTCCACCAAGGGCGACGCCACGTTCCCGGGCCTGTCCAGCGGCACGTACGAGATCCGCGAGACCGACCCGCCGGAGGGCTTCGTCAAAACCTCCCTGGGGCTGCCGTCCCTGACCGCCACGCTCGACGCGGAGAAAGGCACCGTCACCTACCAGGGCGCCGACCTGCCGAACCTGACGACCGTCGAGGGAGGCCGCGCGGTCGTCGCCGATATGACGAGCCTGACCCAGCTGCCCACCACGGGCGGCGTCTGGGGCGTCGTCACCGCCGTGTCCGTCATGGCCGCGTTCGCCGGCCTCGCGTTCGGTGTCCGCAGGGCCACCCGCGCGTCCGACGGCGTCGCGGCATAGCACACGTACATATAAGGAAAGGATGAGGGAAAAATGGGATTCCTTACAAGACTTCTCGCCGGTCTCACGGCCGCCGCGGCGTTAGGCACCGGCCTGACCGGCACGGCCAACGCGGTCGACGTGACCGGCGCGACCGGAAACACGAAAAGCGTCGTGAAGCTCACGGCCGATGACACGAACAACCTGCCGGACCATATCGTCAACGGCGACTTCGAATACCTGCCCGACGGCGGATGGAAGACCGTTGACGCGCCAAGCTACATGACGAACGCATACACGAGCGTCGACCCGAACAACGGCCAGTACATGAGGAACGCGCGACACTCCGACGCCGATCTCGCCTCCTGGGTGGACTGGCCCGGTTTCGACCAGTCCAAATTTGCATGGAAGACCGACCAGAAAGGCGGCCACGACCAAGGCGGATTGAAGGACCGCGCGGAAGCGATCGAACTCCAACAGGACAGTATGGACGGCAACACCTACGCGGAAATGGTCGCCTCCGAAACCGGACGCACCATCTACCAGGACCTCGCCACCATCCCCGGCACACTGTACAAGATCCGGTTGAAGCACGCCAGCCTGTGCAAGGACAACGTCGACCAGATGCAGGTCGTCATCAACGGCACACCCATCGAGATGACCCGCGTCACCTCGAATGGTCACGGCGACAAGGTCGGCGAGAAGTCCACGACCATCGGCACGAGGGTCACGAACGAGAACCGCTGGCATCATTTCGACCAGTGGGAGACCTATGAGGGCTACTACATCATTCCGGACGGGCAAACCACCACTCGGTTCGGTTTCAAGGCCGTCAACTACCTCGACCCCACCAAGGGCAATCTTCTGGATGATGTGACCTTCACCCGCGCCTACAAGCTCTCTTACGACAAAAACTCCACTGACGCAACAGGTGAGGTTCCGTCGAACCAGCGCGGCAAGGAGAACACCACCCAGCCCGCCAAGACCAAGACCAACGGAACCGTGAAGACCGTCGCGGACGAGAACGTCCGGTACGGTTCCCTCGCTAATGGCGATTTCTCCTACCCCTCGTTCTCCGACATTCAGAAGAACGAGCAGGAAACCCATGCCGATCTGCGCACGTTCCTCAAATCGGATGACGGCACGCTTTGGCGCAACATGTCCGCCACCGATCTTTCCAAGTACGGAAAGATCGGGCAGATCCCCGGTTTCGACTCTTCCAGGTTCGCATGGTCCAGTACCGAGAACGGTTCAAGGGTCGAATTGCAGCAGGACCGCAACACCAAGAACACGTATGCGGAGATCGTCGCCCAACAGGACAACACCAGCATCTACCAGAACGTGTCCACCGGCAACGGCGGCGTGCTGTACAAGATCCGGCTCAAGCACGCCAGCCGCCAATCATCCCATGCCGACAGGATGCAGGTCCTCGTGGGATCCGACACGGACCATGCGACGCCTGTGGAGATGACCCGCGTCACCTCTAACGGCCATGGCGACAAGGTGGGCGGGAAGTCCACGACCATCACCACAAAGGTATCCAACACCGATCCCCGCGATCATGGCGCACAATGGGAGACGTACGAAGGCTATTACCGGGTGCCCGAAGGACAGAAGAACACGGTATTCATGTTCAAGAGCCTCGAAGGGTTCAAAGAGGTTGAGACCCTGCCCGGCAACAACGTCGGCAATCTCGTGGACGACATCGAGTTCTCCCGCTCTTACAAGTTGACCTATGATGCGAACTCTTCGGACGCTTCAGGCCAGGTTCCGTCGGATACGGCCGCGAACACCGTCAAGCAGGCCAAGTCGAAGACCAATGGCAGCGTGCGTCTCGCGGCGGATGACGATGTGGTGGAATACGCCGCCAACGGCCTGCCGAAGCAGATCATGAACGGTAATTTCGACCATGACTGGCAGAACATCGTCAGCCAGTCCAGGATGAGCGAGAAGTACAATTTCGCCAACGTCGACCCCGTCCATGGTGACGTGGAGATCAGCGGCGCGCTGAACAGCAAGGGCGAGGCGTCCAAGCACTGGGTCCACCTCAACGGGTTCGACGCCGCCAGGTTCGGCTGGAAGTCCAACCAGACCGACACCAGGGTCGACGGGCGCGGCGGCATCGTCGAGATCCAGCGCAGCCGCGCGAACGACAACATGTACGCGGAGATCACCGCATCGCAGGCCAACACGTACCTGTACCAGGACATCGACACCGCGCACAGCACGCCCACCGTGTACACCGTGAAACTCCGGTACGCGCACCGGAACGGCACCATCAACTCCAATGAGAAGATCCAGATCCTCGTCGGAGCGCCCGGCCACGAGCAGCCGGTGGAGATGACCCGCATCGCGTCCGACCGGGGCAACAGGCTGGGTGAGAAGTCCACCACGGTGAACGCTCCCAACACGGACGGCTGGCTGGGCTCGTGGGATACGTTCCAGGGTTCGGTGGAAATCCCCGCCGGCCAGCCTGTCAGCAGGTTCACGTTCAAGGCGTTGGGTTCCATCGATGGTGTTACCGGCAACCTGATTGACGACGTGCAGTTCAAGCTCGCCTACCCGCTCTCCTACGACAAGAACGCGCAGGACGCGACCGGCAGCGTGCCATCCAGTCAATACGGCAAGGAGAACACCGTCCAGCCCGCCAAAGCCAAGACCACGGGCAGTGTCAGACTCGCGGCTGACAAAACCGCTTCCGGCCTGACTGTGCATGATCTTGAGATGAACGACATACCCGCGGATTACCGTCAGTTCATATTGAACACCACCGACACAAGGCTCTCGCAGGTCGAGTTCGAGGACGGCGCGTGGTACAAGTCCACTGACCCCTCGTCCCAAGGCATGTGGCCGTTGAGAATCGGCGCCTCATTAACCATCCCGTCCGTGGGCGACTGGACCGACCCGTCCGGCAAGACCCACCAGATCAGCATGACCATGCGGTTGAAGGATTGGAACGGCGGCAGCGTCAGCGAACTGTACCGGTTCGACGGGCACGGGAACATCGTCGGCGACGGAAGATTCTGGATCAACACGGCCTACGGTTCCGGTTATTCCAGCCTGCCTGCCAAGGTCAAGGCGGCCATGGGCGGAGTCGACACGTCGAAACGAGTGGGATGCTCGTGGACGGTCGAGTTCACGTACGCGGACACCGGCGAGAAGGTCCCGGACACATTCAAGGGCGTGACCGGGTTCAACGACCTCGACGGATGGGACGCGCAATCCGACCTGAAGTTCGAGGGCGTGCAGCTGCTTTCCGGTTTCAACGGCGCGTACAAGCGTTCCGACGCGGAACTCGGCACGTACGGTACGAACGGTTTCGCGGGCATCGGACATGATGCGGGCGACGAGGCTCATCTGAACGCGCCGCAGCAGTCCCGTCACCGCCTCGCGGCCACATGGACGGGAAGCACGTTCACGTTCTCCTATGATCTGAGCAATCCCGCCGGCCGCACCGACGGTTCGCGCATGACGTTCGGCGCGCCTGTCACCCGCACCGCGGTGCTCACCTATGACAAGAACGCGCAGGACGCGACCGGCCAAGTCCCGTCGAACACGACGCCGGACACGACGCAGACGGCGTCCTCCAAGTCAACCGGCAAGGTGTCCGACCTCGTGCAGCGCACCACCACCCACGAGGACGGCAGCGTGACCGTCAAAACCGTGGATGCGAGCACGGACGTGGTGTCCGGCTGCCAGGTCTACTATCCGGCCGGCCAGAAGATCACGTTGGCGACCATGGCGAAGGACGACGACTGCTGGGATTCCAGCATGCTGTCGCGTCCGGGCCACACCCAGCTGGGTTGGAACCCGATCCGGAACGCGACCCAGGCACAGGCCCAGGTCACGATGGTCGAGGGCGGCATGACCGTGTTCGCGGTGTGGGTCGGAAACCCGGTCCTCACCTACGACACGAACAAGCCATCCACCTGGTCGGGCCAGATGCCGTCCACCCCGGCGTCCGTATCCGTGGCATACAACACGGCCGCGTCGGACGGCTCCGGCTGGCGGGCGGGCGACACGACGAAGATCCGCGGCTACAGGTTCCTCGGCTGGTACACGGGACCGCAGGACAATGCGGGCCCGTACGACTGGACCAGGCCGTTGACGGGCAACGTGACCGTGTACGCGCACTGGCAGCGGTTGCAGGCCAACGTGATCTACGACAAGAACGCGTCGGACGCGAAGGGTTCGCATGCGAACACCACCGGCTGGCAGTATTCGGACGTGACCATTCCCGGCGACACGTCGAAATCGTTCAAACGCACGGGATACCGGTTCGCCGGCTGGAACACCGCCAAGGACGGCAAGGGCACGGCCTACGCGGACGGCGGCCGAGTGCCATTGCAGGGCAAGGACGTGACCCTGTACGCGCAGTGGGCGCCGTTGTTCGACGTCCTGCCGTCGGCCGGCGGCGACTACGGGCCGTCGGTGCCGTGGTTCGTGTGCGGAGGATTGGCGCTGGTGGCCCTCGCGGGCGGCGTGGCGTCGACCCTGCTGAGGCTGCGGAGAGCCCGCGGCGCGCATAGCCGCTGACCCGGAGGGGAAAACGGCCGGACATGGACCGACATGGCCCGTGTTCGGCCGTTTTCCGTTCCCGCATGTAGGGGAGGATCGCATGGATTGGGACGGCATCATCGGCGACGGGAGCCGGTACGCGGCGTTGGAGCGGCGCGAACACGGCGGGCGCCTGCTGTCCGCCGCGTTCTCCGCGCTCTCCCTGCTGGCCGTGGTCGCCATGCTGGCCGCGGCCGCCGGACCGTGGCTCGCGCTCGACCTGCGCGGCAACGTCCAGTCGGCGGCGGGCCGGACGGTGGCGGCGCGGGCCGCCGGCCTGCCCGCCGGACGACGC
>NZ_JBNMKH010000093.1:0-5995 GCF_050874245.1 Bifidobacterium sp.
AAAAGAGTAAACGCGGCGACTTGCTACTCTCCCACACCCTCTCGAGTGCAGTACCATCGCCGTGCTAGGCCTTAGCTTCCGGGTTCGGAATGGGACCGGGCGTCTCACCTAGGCTATGATCACCGCAAGAGAAAATAATACGCGCATGGCCTCCAATCGCCAAATCACGGCGTGTCGCATACCGGGTCGGCCGGCGATCAATCACCAATCGATGGCAATGACGCGAATCGCCATGCCGGTGCGCTACAGTCGAGACAACGCTTCCATCAGCAACGAAAGAAGGCCAGCAATGACGATCGCCTCCTGCGGTTCCGTTTCCGCAATTACATTGGGTCTACCGAATTCCACTGCGATTCCCGCCGAAAAGGCGACGCTGCCAAAAGGACTTTTCGTGGCGAAGATTCCGGTTTCCGCAAAAACGAAGCAACGATTGGCCGGCGATATCGAGACAATCACCATGCTGTCGCTGCTGCAACCGCGCAATACCGGACTTGCCGCCGGCACGCGAATTCCCGAAATACTGGTGATCGGTCTGCGATTGCACGGGACGAACGCTGCCGTTCCGACGGACATCGTCGAATTGATCGCCATGCAACGCAAGTCGGGCATGCTGTTCGTCTGCGTGCGCGACGCCGATTTTGAAGGCACGACGCGTCAGGAATGCGCGTTCGCGGTGCGTCGAGCCTTGCCGGCCCGCGCGGGGCATACAACCACGTCCAAGATATTCGTTTCCGATTGGAAGCCTGCCGGCGAGGCCACTCTGGAGGCCGCGGACCCGTCAGTCGATTCCGTGGATGCCTTGTGGGAATCGTTCTGCTCGCAGGTGATTCTGGACGATCCCTCCCCTGTCGACCTGGACGCGCGTCTCGCACGACGCATGCAAATCGCACGGCTCACCACGCAGATCGACAAGCTCACACGCGACCATCAGCGCGCCAAGGATGCCGAACAACGTAACGAGATCTACGCGAAGCTGCACAGGATGAGGAAACAGCTGGAGGAATTGCAGAAGCAATGAAAGCTCATGGGGGCTGGTGCCGGGCTGACTTGCAAGGTCGGTCCGACACCAGCCCCATCGTATAAACGCACGATTAAGCGCACGATCCAGGTTTCAGAAACCGAGCCTTGTACGGCCGAACTGGTCGAGCCAGCGCAGAATCGCACCTTCACGCAACGCCCACGGGCAGATTTCGATTTCCTTGACGTCAAGCGCCTTCATGATCTCATCTACCACCAGACCGCCGCCGACGATCTGATAGGTGCGTTCCGGCGTGACTCCTGGCAGCGCGGTACGCTGGTCCGGCGATATGGAGGCGAGGCGGGGAAGCCAGTCCTCCAGCTGGTCTCGGGTCATGACGGAGGTGTCGACGCGGCCGGGAACGCGCAGCACCGCACCTGCGAGCCGGGCCAGGGAACGTATGGTCTTGGATGTGCCGACGGCATGCATCGGATGCTTCGACTTGGGGAACGACTCCACCATCGGTTCGAGGATCTTGCGGATCTTCTTACGGGCCTTGTCAAGCTCCTCCTCGTTGGCGATGCCGCTTTCCGGCAGGAATTCGCGGGTCACTCTGCCGGCTCCGGCGGGTACGGAAAGCGCCACGGTCGGGTCCTCGTCGGACCCCATGGCCACTTCAAGCGAACCTCCGCCGATGTCGATGACGAGCAGGCGACCGGCATCCCAGCCATACCAGCGGCGGGCGGCAAGGAAGGTGAGGCGCGCCTCGTCTACACCGGAAAGCACGGTGACCGGCTGCCCGATGGCATCCTCGATCCTGCGCAGGATCTTGCCGCCGTTCGGTGCCTCACGCAATGCGGAGGTTGCCAGGACCAGCAGTTGGGTGATCTCGTATTCCTCGGCGAGCGCCATCGCCTTGTGCACCGCTTCGAGCACGGCTTCGACGCCGGCCTTTTTGATGGTGCCGTCATCCTTGAGGTATTGCATGAGACGGACCGTGCTTTTGACGCTTGCCTCGGGCTCGGGGCGGGCTCCGGGAGCTGCGTCGACGATCAGCATGTGCACGGTGTTGGAACCAATGTCAAGAACGCCAAGACGGGTGGCGCGGGAATGTAATTTGACCATGTTCCCAGCATAGGTATTAACCGATTAATCCGTTGTCCGACATGCCATTGACATCCTTTGCAAATATGAAGGCGCCCACCCTTGAAAAGGAGGATGGGCGCCCAATGGCCGCAATGCGGGAAACGATTGCAGAGGTGCGGAAAAATTCCGCAGAAAATCTCAGCCGATCGAACGACGGGACGTTTCCACACCGAAGATGCCGGTGATCAGCATGGCGATCACCGCGACGATCGAAATCGCGATGAACACAGAATTCGTGCCGACCGCAACGAGCATCCAGCCGACGATCATCGGCATCAGCACGTTCAGCAGTTTCGCCACGGCATTGGCGAAACCGACGCAACGGAAACGCACCTTGGTGGAGAACAGTTCCGGAGCGTACACGGCCACCACGGAGGCCATCAGCACATACAGGCACATCGTCAGCAGGAAGCCGCAGACGATCGCGCCGACCGTGGTCGTCTGAGCGGCATAGGCGAGGCCGAACACCGCGGTCAATCCGAATGCCGGCACGATGACCTTCTTACGTCCGATGTGGTCGAGCAGGATGGAACCGATCAGGCAGCCGACGGGGGCGCCGCACATCATCAGCGTGCTCGTCCACAACGAGCTGGACAGATTGATGCCGCGCTTGACGAGAATCGTCGGCACCCAGGAAGTGAACGCGTACGAGCACACGTTCGTGGCGGCGACGGCCACCACGCCCACCATCAGGCAGATTCCCAGCGAATGGTTGCGGCGTTCACGCGCGCTCATGGAGGTCACGTCCGCAGCGGACTCATCGGAACGTGCGGCGACCTCGTCGTATTCGGAACCGTTGGCCTCAAGCTGGCGGACGATCGCGTCAGCCTCCTCGTAACGTCCGTGCACGGCAAGCCAGCGCGGCGATTCCGGAACGTCACGACGCAGCCACCAGATCACGGCAGCGATGATGCCGATGCCGACGAACAACGGACGCCACGACCAGCGCGGAATGATCCATGCGCACAGCAGCATGGCGACCGGCACGCCGCAGTTCGCCACCAAGGACACGATCGCGCACCAACGTCCGCGGCGTTCGACCGGCGCGAATTCGTTGACCATGGCGAAACCCGTCACGATCTCGGCACCCAGACCGAGACCTGCGCCGAGACGGCACAGGGACAGTACGGACATATTCGGCGCGAACGCGCCAAGGAACGTGAATCCGCCGAACAGCAGTAGGTTGATCTGGTAGGCGACGCGACGACCCTTCAGATCGCCGATGAAACCGGCCAGCAGCGAGCCGATCAGCAATCCCAGGAAACCGGCCGACATGAACGTCGAATTCTGCGCCACCGTCGACCAATGCGTGGACAGGGAGCTGGACGCCACGGCCGATCCGATATACACGTCAATGGAATCCATCAGCATACCCGCCGCCACCAGCGCGACGATCTTGTGGAACATACGCGTCTCCTTCGCGTAATCCACACGACGGGTAATCTCCTCGACTTGCCTCTCCTGGACGGCGGACAATCCTTCCACCACCGACGAGGACTTCCGCTTCACATTCTGCACAGCCTGTGCGGTCATGATGCAATACCTCTTGTAATTATGCTCTTCTTCACCCGTTTAAGACGGTGAGGGCAGTCCCATTGTGTAGGACTGCCCTCATCATCGATCAAACGAATCCAAGAATTCGCAAGGAAGGGGTGTCGTGCACCCCTTCCCACTGAGACGGCACCATAAGCGCGTGCTTCCCGGAACAGACGGGAATGACCACAATGTGACCATTCCGGCGGAATGCTCCGGGGGAAACGCAGGTCAGCCGCGCAGCTTGGCCACGAAATCGCCGATTCTCTTCAGGCCCTCGCGCAACGCTTCACGGGAGGCCGCGTACGACAGACGCACATGCGTGTCGGCGGTCGCCTCGCCGAAATCGCGGCCCGGGGTCAAAGCGACATGCGCCTCCTTCAACGCGCGTTCGCAGAACGTCCACGCGTCGAGACCGGTGCTGGAGATGTTGAAATACGCATAGAACGCGCCGTTCGGCTCGACTTCCAACGGCAGTCCGATCTCGGACAGGCCGTCCACCACGATGCGGCGGCGTTCCAGCAGCTCCTGACGGCGTTCCTCGCATACGGCGAGCGTTTCCGGCGTGAAGCAGGCGAGCGCCGCATGCTGGGTCGGTGTATGCGCGCACAGGAAGAAGTTGGTGGCGAGGTCGTCCATGGCCTCAAGCGCGTATTCGGGCACGACCATCCAGCCTAGCCTCCAGCCGGTCATGCCGAAGAACTTGGAGAAGCTGGAGCATACGATGGCGTCCGGATCGCAGGCGAGCACCGATTTCACTTCGGATCCGTCCGGTTCGCGGTCGGCCAGGTCGAGGTAGGTTTCGTCGACGATGCGCCACGCGCCGCGTTCACGGGCCAGGTCGCACACCGCTTTGAGCGTGTCGAAGGCGATGGTGGTGCCGGTCGGGTTGGACGGCGAGGTGATCATGACGGCCTTGGTGCGGTCCGACCAGTATTCCTTGCAGAGTTCCGGCGTCAGATGGAAGCGGGTCGCCGCGGATGTCGGCACGTCCACGACGTTGCCGCCGAACGCGCGCACCAGTTCGCGGTTGCAGGGGTATGACGGGTCGGCAATGAGCACTTCGTCGCCTTCGTTGACCGTCAGTGCGGCGGACAGCAGCAGTGCGGTGGATCCACCCGCCGTGATCGCGATGCGTTTCGGGTCAACGTCGACGTGGTGGCGGTCACGGTAGAAGTCGGAGATCGCCTGACGCAGTTCGGGCAGGCCCATCGCCGCGGTGTATGGCAGCGGACGACCGTCGTATTGTTCACGCATGGCGTCGCGGACCGCGGGCGGGGCGCCGAAGTCCGGCTCACCCAAGCTCAGTTTGACGACATCGGTGCCGTCGGCGATCATCTCATCGGCCATGGCACCGAACACCATGGCGCGGAATGGATTGGCAATCTGCGCGCGATGCGACATCTGGGGCCGCGCGCTGTTTTCATTATTTCCCATAATGCCGTTTCTACCACGTTCCGCGTTACGCCGCCCGCCGGCGCTCACAAGCCGGTTCTGCGCGTCTCCAATCGGACGGTGCCGGCCCGCACGCCCTTACGCGTCCACGATTTCGTGGTAAAGACGTTCCAATCGTTCGTCGCGGACCTTTTTGCCGAGCTCGCATTCCCAGACCACGATGACCTTCCATCCCGCAGCCTCCAGTTCAGCGTGCTGCCGCGCATCGCGGTCACGGTTGCGCAGCAGTTTCGCAGTCCAGAATTCCACGTTCGATTTCGGCACGCGCGTGGCTTTCGGACAGCCTTCATGCATGTGCCAGAAGCAGCCGTTGACGAACACCATCGTATGGTATTTCGGCAGCACCACATCCGGATGACCGGGGTATCGTTTGTCGTTTTTGCGGAATCGCAGGCCTTTGGAGAACAGGAAGCTGCGCACCATGCGTTCGATGGAGGTGTCCTTGCCTCGGATGCGGGACATGGTGTAGCTGCGCGTGCCACGCTCGTATTTCTCAGGTCCGCGGGATTTCGCGGCGTTCCGCGATCCGCTGGTTTTGGCTTTCCGCCCGGTCTGTTTGCGCTGTCCTGCCGTCACGGCATTCCATTATGGGCATAAGGGACGATCATGGCAGCAAACGCATGGCAGCAATTGATTCGTGCAGTCATCACGGCAGGCGTCGCGGTTGGCGTTCCGGCGCGTATCGGCATTCGGATGGCGTACGCTGGTCGTAGCGACGCAGCTTTTCCATCAATCGGCGAACAAGGAGCAGTATGACACAGGTCAATGTGGCGATTCTCGGCGCGGGCCGTATCGCAAGGCACATGGCGGATACGTTAACGAAAATGGCCCGGGACGACCGTTACCGCGATCTGGTGGCCCCGTACGCGGTCGCTTCGCGCGATGGCGGACGTGCGGCGGATT
>NZ_JBNMKH010000094.1:0-5975 GCF_050874245.1 Bifidobacterium sp.
CGAACCAAGCGTCGAAGATGCCACGGAGTCGTACGATCCGGTTGGATCTGACGATACCGCCGAGCGTGGGAACACCACCGGGGATGGATCGTCCATCAGCACGTTCATCCCGGAGCAGTCCGCAAGGCAACGGCATGAATCGCAACCGTCCAGCTCGACCATCGTGATCAGCAAACTGGAGACCGCCGACGGCAGCGATGACACGAACGAGGAGACGATTCCTCAAGCTCACAGCGAAGCCGCGACCATGCTCATCCCGCTGCTCGAGCGTGACGAGGCCACCATGCAGAAGGCCAAAGCGCAGGTCGACCAGCAGCAGGCATCGGCCCAACGCCAATCCTGAAGACGCCGTCGAAGGAAAACCGCGCGTAGAATAAGCGCATATATCGCAAACGAACACTTTCTCACAAGGAGCATCATGGATATCGAACTGGGCATCCAGAACGTGGCACGTACCGTCACTTTCAGCACCGAGCAGAGCGCCGATGAGGTGAACGCCATCATCGCCGACGCCGTGGAGAACGGAAAGACCATCAATCTGACCGATGACAAGGGCCGTCGCATCGTGGTGCCGGCCGGCTCGCTCGGCTATGCCATCATCGGATCCGAAACCAAGCACGCCGTCGGTTTCGGCAATCTCTGATTCATTCGGATTCACTCGAATCGGATTTCAGACAAAACAATGAACGCCGGACCTGATGGTTCGGCGTTTTTTCATATTTGTTCATATTCGGAAGAGAACCGGCGGCATGGCGTGCGCCGTTCAGAATCGGCTGCCCGAATCCACGCCCCTGCGCATGATCTCACGCACGGTGTCGTCGTCGGTGAGGTTCTCCCCCAGCGCATTGGGTTTGCCTTTGCCATGCCAATCCGATCCGCCGGTCACCAGCAGGTCATGCCGGGACGCGATCGCAAGCAACCGTTCCCGCTGCTGTGGAGGATTGCCACAATGCCATACCTCCAAACCGTCCAGTCCGTCATCGATCAAAGCGTCAAGCTGCGCGTCGGACAGCAGTCTGCGATTGCGCCGAGGATCGCCCGCATGCGCGACGACCACCACGCCGCCCGCGTCCTTGACCGCGGCGATGACCTCATGCGTGGATGGCGATGGCGTGGGAATGTAGTATTTCGATGTTGCGCTCACCGCGTCGGCGAACGCGTCGGAACGCGTCCGATACACGCCCGCAGCAACCAGCGCGTCGGCGATGTGAGGCCGTCCAATCGTGGTCTTCTTCCCCTCCTTCACTTGGGCGAGCACATCGTCCCAAGTAATCGGATAATCCTCCGCGAGCCGTTCCACCATGCGCTTCGTGCGATGCAGACGTGCGGCACGCGTATCGGCGAACATGTCGGCAATCCGGATGTTGGCCGGATCGTATTGGAAGGCGAGCATGTGCACGGACACGTCATCATCGACGGCGGTGATCTCCGTGCCAAGGAGCAACGGCAATCCGGCTTTCCCGGCGGCCGCACGCGCTTCCCGCCATCCAGCAGTGGTGTCATGATCGGCGATGGCCACACCGTGCAGACCGAGTAGCCGAGCCTGTTCGACCAGCGTGCCGGGCGTTTCCGTACCGTCGGAGAAAACGGTATGGCAGTGGATGTCCCAACCTTGCGCGGGCGGCGCGACGTACCTCACTTGACTCATATGACTATCGTAAGCTCCGCCCCGCGGTTTTTCGCGTAGACTGTGACATGACAACGTTTGTATTTTCGATTTTCAAGGATTGACGATGGGCGATTTTGAGGGCAAAGCCGCCGAGAACGAGACCGACGCCATGACGGCGGACGTGGATGCCGTCACGACCGACGACGATTTCACGAAACCACGCGGCTGGCGTCACGGAGCCACATGGACGTATCTGATCATGCTGATCGCTTCGGCGGTGGCGTTGTTTGTATCGTTCATTCTGGCCGCGGATACGTTGAAGCTGGCCCGCAATCCCGGACAGAAGCTCAACTGCGATGTGAACGCCGTGCTGTCCTGTTCCACGGTGGCCGAATCCTGGCAAGCGGAGATCGTGAAATTCGCCGGGCTGAGTTTTCCGAACGCGTTCTTCGGCATCGCCGCCGAATCGGTGTTCGTGACGATCGCGGTGATCGGCCTGGCCAAGGTGGTCGTGCCGCGCTGGTTCGCCACCTGCACATGGCTGGGCGGACTCGCCGCATTGGCCTACTCGTATTGGCTGACCACGCAGTCGCTGTTCGTCATCAACGCGCTGTGCCCATGGTGTCTGGCGCTCATGTTCTCCACCACCGTGCAGTTCATGGCTCTCTCGCACGCCACGGTGGCGGTGCAGGATTTGCCGGCGGGGAACGTAGGGCTTCGCAAGTATTATCGGCTGAATTTCGATCTGATGGTCGACGCGGTGTGGATCGTTGCGCTGATCGTGGTCATCCTCGTCAAGGATGGTCCGATGCTGTTCGCCTGACATCAGACGGCACCGTATATTCCGTTTCACACACATAAGGAAGGCCGGCCCCACAGGGTCGGCCTTCCTCGTTGTTGCCGGCTTATGGTCCATTGCCAGCTTATGGTCACACGACTACAGCAATTCGATCTTGCCCACGATGGTGGCGCTGCCGGTGAGCCTCACATCCGTGTCGGTCACGTCGACGCGCAGGGTGCCGCCACGCACGGTGATCACCCAATGGTCGATGCCGGTTTTGGCACGCAGCGTGACGGCCGTGGCGCATAGTCCCGTACCGCAGGACAAGGTCTCGCCGCAGCCACGCTCGTTGACGCGCATGGTGGCCTCGCCCGCATCGTCACCTTCGCTCTGCTCGTCGATGCGCACGAATTCGACGTTCTGGTCCGTTGGAATCTCCGGGGAAACCACCGGCTTGACGGTCAGATCGAGATCCTCGACGTTCGGAAGGCTGGCAAACGCGTCCTCAAGCACAGCCACGACATGCGGATTGCCCATGTCCACGAACGTGCCTCGGGCGGAACCCGCCGTACCCGGAATCGTCACCTCATAGCCATCGAGATCGCCACGCTTCCATGCGCCCATCTCAACCTGGAATACGTCCTTGCCGAGGCCTGGCACATCGCCGAGTGAAGTCAGGACCTTCACGCCGGCGCGGGTGCCGAGACGGAACGGCTGGCCGCCCGGCTGGTCGGCAATACCCTGCCTCTGCGCGAACAAGGTGATCGCGCGGGTGCCGTTGCCGCACATCTCGGCCAACGACCCGTCGGCGTTGCGGTAGTCCATGAACCAATCCGCATTGCCGGCCGCGCAATCGGCAAGCTGGCCGTCACTCAGATCGGACACCGCCCGCGGATGCGCGAGACGGATCAGACCGTCGCCGCCGATGCCGAAATGACGGTCGCACAAAAACCGCACCTCATCGGCGGTAGGTTCGTACACGCCATCGGCGTCGAGATACACCACGAAATCGTTGCCCGTGGCGTGCGCTTTGTAAACAATGCTTGGAATGCTCATACCGATTCACTCTACACGCGGTAGGCTATTGGAGTGTTTGGCGCGATGCACGCATGGATGTTCGCGCGCGGAACAGGCGGAACAAGGGAGGACGTATGGCTTCAACGGCACCGATCGGCGTTTTCGATTCCGGTTTGGGAGGAATCTCCGTAGCACGCGAGATCCGCCGCGATATGCCGAACGAGCGCGTGCTGTATTTCGGCGATTCCGCGAACGCGCCGTATGGCACGAAATCGCCGGAGCAGGTGCGCGAACTGTCCGACACAATCGTGGAACGTTTCGTACAGCAGGGAGTGAAGGCGATCGTCATCGCATGCAACACCGCCACTTCCGCCGCTGCCAACGAACTGCGCGACAAGTACGATATTCCGATCATCGGCATGGAACCGGCATTGAAGGTGGCATGCGACCGAGGCCACGGCAATCGCCAGCACGTCATCGTCGCCGCCACTCCCCTGACGTTGAGGGAACGCAAATTCGCGGTGCTGATGGACCGTTTCAAGGCGGATCATACGATTTTTCCGCAGCCCTGCCCCGATTTGGTGGAAATCGTGGAGCGCGGACAGTTGGATGACCATGATGTGGTGATGCGCGCCCTGCACCGGTATTTCGATCAATACGATTTGTCCACGATCGACGCCGTCGTGCTCGGATGCACGCATTTCGTGTTCTACCGCGATTATTTCCGGGAGCTGCTGCCCGATACGGCGGCGGTCATCGACGGCAACGAAGGCACCGTACGCCATCTTGGAGTGGTGCTTGAATCGCTCGGCAAGCTCGCTCCGGAAGACGCCCAGGGAGGCATCGAACTGTCGAATTCCGATACCTCTGAGGAAACAGCGAAATTGTCGCGGTCGCTGCTTGATCGCTGACCGCGAATGTCCCGACAAGACGCGTAAAGTCAGGAAACGGATTACCAGCGAAACGAACAGAAGCGAATATGGTACGCATGGAGTGAAAGGACGGCGCATATGGCCAACAGGACAGCAATGATCGACGTCGGCGGCGGATTCCGCGCGATTTACGGCGCGGGCGTGATGGACCGCATGCTGGAGGATGATGTGCATGTCGACCATTGCTATGGCATCTCCGCAGGAAGCGCCAACATGGTCTCCTATATCTCCCGCCAGCACGGACGCACCCATAAGTTCTACACCGAGTACGCGTTTCGCAAGGAATACGCGAGCCTCGACAGCTACATCAAGAACCACAACTACGCCAACCTCGACTACGTGTACAGCACGCTGAGCAACCATGACGGCGAGAATCCGGTGGATTATGAGGCGTTCGCGGCGAATCCGACCGGCTTCACCGTGGTGGCGTGCAATGCGGACGACGGGTCCACGAAGTACTTCGACAAGTCGGATGTGGGATACGACAATTTCGACATCATGAAGGCGTCCTCAGCCGTTCCGGTGGCCTGCGAACCGTATGTGATTGACGGCGTCCCCTACTACGATGGGGGCATCGCCGACCCGATTCCCGTGCAGAAGGCGATAGACGACGGCTACGATCGCATCGTGGTGATTCTCACCCGTCCGAGGGACACCGTACGTGAGCAGAAGAAGGATGTGGGTCCGGCCGCGATTCTGAAGCGCACGCATCCGGAGGCCGCGGAAAAGCTGCTGAACCGGTACCAGACATACAACGACGAAGTGACGTTGGCCAAGGAATACGAGAAGGATGGCCGCGTGCTCATCCTCGCTCCGGAAAGCATGTACGGCCTGAATACGCTGAGCAAGTCGTATGAGGGCTTGGAACGCATGTACAGGGCCGGCTATGCCGCCGCCGAGGCGATTCCGGCGTTTTTGGCAAGCTGAGCGGAACCACGGCAGTGTCGAATCACATGCACGCGCATGGCGGCGAGACGACCGATGATGCTTCAGGACAGGGAGTTGGCACGTCGGCCAGCGTGCCAACCCTCAATCCGCAGATTCTCGTGACCCTATGGCACGTGGAACGGTTAGGATCCTTCTCGGCCGTGGCCCGCGAGACGGGATTCTCCCAGCCTGCCATCAGCCAGCAGATTCGCCGGTGTGAACAGGACGTCGGCGCCAAGCTGGTGGATCGCACGTCACATGGTGTCAGACTCACGCCGGTCGGCCGCATTCTGGCGAGACATGGCCAACTGATCGACAACCGTCTCATCCAGGCCGCCAAGGATGTGGAGGAATATCGGCGCAACGGTTCGACGCACATCCGTCTGGTGGCCCCGCCATCCGTATGCTCGTCATTTGTGGCACGCGTGCTCGTGCACATCGGCAAAACTTCCGACATCCGCGTAAGTCTGATGCAGATGGAACCGCCTGAAGCCATGGAGGCCTTGGAACAGGGACTTGCGGACTGCGCGATCACCTTCCAATACAATTCGCTGCCCATAGCCGATCAGCCAGCCGATTTGGAGGTCGACCCGTTCGGTGCCGATCCGCTGATGCTGCTGGTCAGCGCGAACAGCCGGATTGCGCGCGAGCAGGCGGATTCGGAAGATGCCGTGCAACTGGCGTGCGCGGCCGGCGAACAATGGATCGC
>NZ_JBNMKH010000095.1:0-5838 GCF_050874245.1 Bifidobacterium sp.
AGCGGCTGGTACTGGTGCCATGCGGAGCCGTCCTCCATCTGGGTGGAGGCGATGTCGATGATGCGCTGGCGCGCGCGGCCCGGAATCAGGTGCACGAAACCGAGCAGATCCTGGTTGGAATCGCGGAAGCCCATGCCGCGTCCCATGCCGGACTCGTAGTAGGAGGCGGAGCGGGACATGTTGAATGTGACCATGCACTGGTACTGGTGCCAGATGTTGACCATGCGGTCGAGCTTCTCGTCGCCGGATTCGACGCTGTAGGTGCTCAGCAGCTCGGTCCAGTAGGAGTTCAGCTCCTTCAGCGCGGCCTCGACTTGCTCGACGGTGGCGAAGCGGCGGAACAGCTCGTGCGCCGGCTTCTTGTTGATGATGCCGACCTTGGCCGGATCGTTCGGATCCTCCCACTTCTGGTCCTTGGCGACCTCGATATAGCCGAGCACGAAGACCAGCGACTTGGTCTCGCCGGGCTGGAGGGTCAGACGCACACGGTTGGCCGCGATCGGGAACCAGCCGTGGGCCACGGAATCGTGGGCCTTGCCTTCGGTGATGACCTGCGGGGTGTCCCAGCCGTTGAACTGGCCGAGGAATTCGTCGCGGCTGGTGTCGAAGCCGACGACGGGGGAGTTCACCGCGAAGAAGGCGTAATGGTTGCGGCGCTCCTTGAACTCGGTCTTGTGATACAGCAGCGTGGCGTCGTCCTCGCGCTCGACCTCCACTTCGCCGGTGGACAGGTTGCGCTGGAAGTTGGAGGAGTCATCCACGGCGTTCCACAGGCACCATTCCACGGAACCGGTCACATCGATGACGACCGGCTTGCCGGTGGTGTTGGTCACGTCAAGGCGGTTGATCTCGGCATGGGTGTGTAGCGGCACGAACGCGGTGAGCTTGGATTCGATGCCGTTCTTGGCGGCTTCGAACACGGTGTAGCCGATGCCCTGACGGCACTTGTAGGAGTCGAGCGGGGTCTTGCTCGGCAGGAAGGTGGGGGACCAGGTCTCGACCGGCTTGGCGTCGGCCGCATCGGAGTCCATCAGGCTCAGGTAGTAGCAGCGCGAGCCGTTGTCGGCCGGAACGTTGTTGTAGCGGTAACGGGTGATGCGGCGCAGTTTGGCGTCCTTGTAGAAGGAATAGCCGCCGCCGGTGTTGGAGATCAGGGAAAAGAAGTCCTCGTTGCCGAGGTAGTTGATCCACGGCAGCGGGGTGGCCGGGGTCTCAATCACATATTCCTTTGCCGCGTCGTCGAAATGGCCGTAGCGCATGGATGTCCTTTCGTCGGTGAAATGGTGTGAACGGAACGTGCTTGCGATGTATCGTTCATTGATTTAACAATAGATTAGCATGTTATTTATAAACTTATAAATAGTGATTTGCGCGCGTGTTGTTCGGAAACCCGCGGTGCCGCCCGCCAATATTCCGAGGTTGGGATATACTGCCTCTGTTGCCCTCGTAGCTCAGTCGGTTAGAGCAGCACCCTTATAAGGTGTTTGTCCTGGGTTCAAGTCCCAGCGAGGGCACATGCGGGACCTGCCGGAACGGCGGGTCCTTTTTCATGCGCATCTTCCCATGTGAAACCATGCCGTCGTGCGTGCGCCGCGTTTTCTCGTTTTTTCGGCTTTCCCGCGCGGTTCGGCGGCGGGTTGGCCGGTTTCGCCACGCGCGATGGGGAGAAACCGGTGTCCCGGCCATCTCCTACACTTCCAAAGGTTATCCGGTTCACGCCATGCCATCGGGGCGCGGCGACCCGGGTCCCCCGAATCTCTAGGAGACAAACTATGAAGCAGGGTATCCATCCTGATTACCACGCAGTGCAGGTCACCTGCTCTTGCGGCAACACCTTCGTCACCCGTTCCACCTACAACGGCGATCACATGACCGTCGACGTGTGCTCCAACTGCCACCCGTTCTACACCGGCAAGCAGAAGATCCTCGACACCGGTGGCCGTGTGGCTCGCTTCGAGAAGCGTTACGGCAAGAAGGCCAAGTGAGTCTTATTGCTTAGGCAATGAAAACGTCGGTCCGGTCGGGCCGGCGTTTTTTTTATCGGCGATTCGTCCGCCACGGATCGCACTTCCCCGCCACCTTATATGATGGACAGGTTGAGTAAGGTTCAGCGATGAGTGTTCCGCTGAAGCGCAGACACGAAGAAAAGGCTTACATTGGCAGACGAACAGTTCCCCGCGGCGGTCACCGCGCTTGAGGAATACCACAATATCGAACAACGGATGGCCGAGCCGGACGTCGCTTCCGACCCGGACAAGATGCGCAAGCTGGGCCGCCGGCATGCGGAATTGGAAGCCATCGTCTCCGCATACACCGCCTACAGGCAGGTGAAGGACGATTTGGACGCGGCGCGCGAAATGGCTTCCGAGGATTCCGACTTCGCCGAGGAGGCCAAGCGCCTTGAAGGCGAGCTGCCGGCGGTCGAGGAGAAGCTGCGCACCGCGCTGATTCCGCGCGACCCCGACGATGCGCGTGACACGATCATGGAGATCAAGGCCGGCACCGGCGGCGAGGAGGCCGCGCTGTTCGCCGGCGATCTGCTGCGTATGTACACCCGATACGCCGAAAAGCGTGGATGGACCGTCATCGTGCAATCCGAGAACACCACCGAGCTTGGCGGCGTCAAGGACGTGCAGCTGGCGATCCGCGCCAAAGGCACTCCCGCGCCGGAGGACGGCGTGTGGGCGTCGCTCAAGTACGAGGGCGGCGTGCACCGTGTGCAGCGCATCCCCGTCACCGAATCGCAGGGACGCATCCAGACCTCCGCGGCGGGCGTCATCGTGTTTCCGGAGGCCGACGAGGACGACGACGAGATCGAAATCGATCCGAAGGACCTCAAAATCGACATCTTCATGAGCTCCGGCCCAGGCGGCCAGTCCGTGAACACCACGTATTCCGCCGTGCGCATGACGCACATCCCGACCGGCATCGTGGTGAGCATGCAGGACGAGAAGAGCCAGATCCAGAACCGCGCCGCCGCGCTGCGCGTGCTCAAATCCCGCCTGCTGGCCATGAAACACGAGCAGGAGGCCGCCGAGGCCGCCGACATGCGCCACTCGCAGGTGCGTTCCCTGGACCGTTCGGAGCGTATCCGCACGTACAACTTCCCGGAGAACCGCATCGTGGACCATCGCACGAACTACAAGGCTTACAACCTCGACGCGGTGCTCGACGGCGACCTGCAGGCCGTCATCGACAGCGACATCCAGGCGGACGAGGCCAATCGTCTCGCAAACCAGAAGTAAGGCGGCCGGGTGACGACCGTATTCGAGACGGTGCGTTCCGCCTCCGCCGTGCTACGCGAGGCAGGCGTCGACACGCCGGAACATGACGCCAAACTGCTGTTCGCCGAGGCCTTCCACGTGGATCTGCCGGATGTGGACAAAGCCATGCTCATGGGCGACGATGTGGAGCGCGTGGTCGGGAAGGACGATGTCCGGCCCGCTTTGGAACGGTTCCGCGCCATGCTGAACCGCCGCGCGAAACGCGAGCCGTTGCAGCACATCACCGGGCATGCGCCGTTCCGTTATCTTGATCTGCAGGTCGGGCCGGGCGTGTTCGTTCCACGTCCGGAGACGGAGCTGGTCGTGCAGGAAGGCGTGGATTGGACGACCAGACACGGCATGTATTCGGCCCGGGTGGTCGATCTGTGCGCCGGAAGCGGCGCGATCGGCCTGTCCTTCGTCACGGAAGTGCCCGGCAGCGAGGTGTGGGCCGTCGAGAAAAGCGCGACGGCCGCCGGATGGACCCGGCGCAATCTCGACGAAACCGTGCGTCGGCATCCCGGCATCGCCGGCAACTATCACCTGGAAATCGCCGACGCCACGCAGATGCCGACGCTGAACCAGCTTGACGGCACAATCGACATCGTGCTCACCAATCCTCCGTACGTGCCGCTTTCCGACGTTCCCGACCAGCCCGAGGCACGTGATCATGATCCCGACTTGGCTTTGTATGGGGGTTCCGCGGATGGAACGCTCATACCGGAGCGCATCATCACGCGTGCCGCGAAACTGCTTCGTCCCGGAGGTCTCATGGTGATGGAGCACGACATCACGCAGGGGGAGCGGCTTTCCGCCTTCGCTGGCACGTGCGGCTTCGTCGATGTCGTCGTGCACAACGACTACACCGGCCGTCCGCGTTATCTGACCGCGGAAAAACGCGCGACGCTGTGACCTTTTTCAACGGCATGCCGGCTTGGGTATAGCCAAAGGTTGAGTCTCACTATAAGAACATTTTATGCGTGCCGTTGTCTGTCGGGCTATAAAGAACAATCGGAATGCACATAACGAACGGACGATTGCCATAAGCGGTCGTCGTGGTTCCGCGCACGGGATTGAGATGAGCATGAACGGCTTTCATGGTGCGCGTTGAGAGGAATGTGCAGCATTTTCAAAGAAAAGAGGAAGAACGGAATGAACGCGAAGTTCTCCGCCAAGTGCGTGGCCCTTATCGCGGCCGGCGCCATGTCGATGTCCCTCGCCGCCTGCTCCGGCGGCAGCATGGACGATTCCAGCAGCACCAGCGGTAGCGCGGCCAACAGTGATACCATCACTCTGGGATCCATCACCACCAACTCCGGCACCGCCGCGGCATACGGCGAGGCCGAGGTCGCAGGCTTCAAGCTGGCCGTGAGCGAGATCAACGCCAAGGGCGGCATCAACGGCAAGAAGATCAAGCTCGAGTCCATGGACGACAAGGGCGACGCCACCGAAGCCTCCAACGCCTTCAACAAGCTTGCCGGCGACAGCAGCGTGCTCGGCGTGCTCGGCCCGACGATCTCCTCCACCACCGCCGCCGTGGCTCCGCTGGCCGACCAGGCCAAGCTTCCGGCCATCGCCCCGGCCGCCACCTCCGATTCCATCGAGACCGGCGGCTACATGTTCCGTACCTGCTTCAAGGACTCCTATCAGGGCGAGATCGCGGCCAAGTTCGCCGCCGAGAACCTGAAGGTCAAGAAGGTCGCCGTGCTGTACGGCACCGGCGATCCGTACTCCTCCGGCGTGGGCAAGGCCTTCGCCGACGCGGCCAAGAAGGCCGGCCTTGACGTCGTGGCCGAGGAGAACTCCTCCAGCGCCGACGACACCGAGTACTCCTCCCAGCTGCAGAAGATCCAGGCCGCGGGCGCCGAGTTCCTGTACGCCCCGTACTACTACTCCGTCGCTGGTCCGTACATCATCCCGCAGGCCCGTTCCGTCGGCTACAAGGGCTATGTGATGGGTCCTGACGGTTACGATGGTCTGAAGATGACCGACGACAAGTCGCTCTACAACAAGGTGCTCTACACCACCCACTACTCCCCGGACGACACCTCCAACTCCAAGGTGCAGGACTTCATCAAGTCCTACAAGAAGGCCAACAAGAACGCCGATCCGAACACCTTCACCGCACTGGGCTACGACTCCGTGTACATGATGAAGCAGGCGATCGAGAAGGCCGGCAAGACCGCCACCCGCGAGTCCGTGCGCAACGCCATCGCCGGCATGAGCTTCGAAGGCGTGACCGGCAACTTCACGCTCGACAAGAAGGGCTCCCCGAAGAAGTCCGTCGTCGTGCTTGAGCTCAAGGACGGCAAGCCGCAGTACAAGACCACCATTCAGCCTGCCAAGTGAGCGTCGCTTGCCTGAAGGCCTGAATCTGTGAAGAGGAGGGGACCGGGAAACCGGTTCTCTCCCTTTCGCGTATCAAGACGAAAATAACCATATTCAGCCGCTGGGCTTCTTCAGCGGCCAAGCCGGACGGTTATGTCAAAAGTCCGGCATCATCAACTTTTGAAAGGAGGAATGATGGGCGATCAGATCATCATGTTCATCAGTCAGATCTTCAACGGTCTGAAGA
>NZ_JBNMKH010000096.1:0-5818 GCF_050874245.1 Bifidobacterium sp.
GATGATGCATAGAATCAACTCGAATACCGCCAACGTGCCTCCTTCGCGCGTGTTTCCAACCGTTTTCAGCCTATCAAGAGGCGGTTATGAGCGTGTTTCGCAAGGGCCGCCATTACGCTGACCGCTACACTGTGGCGTATGTGACGAGAGTGGCGTATGCGATGAGAGCAGCGTATGTGAGGGGAGCGGCGTATGCGATGGGACGAGGAAATGGAACTGGCGATTGCGCTGGCCCGCGAAGCCGCCGCGGATGGCGAGGTACCGGTCGGCGCCGTCGTGCTTGATGCGGATGGACAGGTGATCGGCCGCGGACGCAACCTGCGTGAGACCCATGCCGATCCGCTCGCCCACGCCGAAGTGCAGGCCATGCGTGCGGCCGCCGCACGGCTTGGCTCCTGGAATCTCGCCGATTGCACGCTGATCGTTACGCTGGAACCATGCCCCATGTGCGCCGGCGCCTGCCTGCAGACGCACATGGGGCGCATCGTTTTCGGCGCGTGGGACGCCAAATTGGGCGCATGCGGTTCGGTGTGGGACATTCCGCGCGACCCGCACGTCGGCCATGTGCCGGAAGTCGTCGGCGGTGTGCGCGAGGAGGAATGCGGACGATTGATGACCCGTTTCTTCGAAAATCGCCGATAATTACTTTCCGAAAGAAAGAAACACGCTGGGCGACGTCAACAAATAACGATTGCCGTACCATCTATGCTGTCGGTAAAAATATTAACTACGTAAGGATGTTGCAATGACGCTCATTCAGGTCTTCCACGGCACTGCCTCCAACGGCACTCCGCTCACCGCCGTCTATGCCGAGCAGCCGGCGGCGGACGTCGCTTTCGCTCTGGTGTTCCCCGGCAACGACCTGCCGAGGTTCGTGCATTGGGGTCGTCCGCTCGCCGCTCCGGAAACCGTGATCGACACCTTCGACGCGCTCGCCCCGCAACGCGTCTCCGGCGCTCTCGACTACACCGCGTGGCCAAGTGTGCTGCCCACGCAGTCCGAAGCGTGGACCGGCGCCGACCGCTTCGACGTGCGTCGTGACGGCGTGGAGCTTTTCTGCAAGTTCCAGGTCACCGACATCAAAGCCGAAACCGTCGCCGCCGGCAAAACCTACACCATGGCCGAAAAAGACGGATACCCCGACTGGCACGTGGCCGCCGAACCCAAGCGGACGCCTACCGTCACCGTCACCGCCGAAGACGTGGAACAGCGTGTGAAACTCACGTGGACATGCGAGCTCGACGAAACCGGCCTCATCCGCCAGCATGCCGAAGTGACGAACACCGGCGAAGGACGGCTCGAGATCGGCAAGGTCGAACTTGCCTTCACCGTGCCCGCCGATGCCAACGAAATCCTCACCACCACCGGACACCACCTGCGTGAACGTTCGCCGCAGCGCCAGGACTTCACCATCGGACGCTTCTCCAAAGCCTCCATGATCGGCCGTCCGGACTTCGATGCCACCCTGCTGCTCAGCGTCGGCGAACGCGGCTTCGGCTTCACCCACGGCAACGTCTACTCCGCGCACGTGGCATGGAGCGGCAACAGCGTGCTGTCCGCGGAACGACTGCCCTACACCACCGGCGTGATCGGCGGCGGCGAAGTGCTGTTCGGCGGCGAAGTCGGCCTGGAGCACGGCGAAAGCTACACCACGCCATGGCTCGTCGGCTCCTACGGCGAAGGACTCAACGAAGTCGCCTCCCGCTTCCACGGCTACATCCGCCGCGTGCACCGCGACTGGCTCGTGGACCACAGCATCGCGCCCAAGCCGCGCCCGGTCATCCTCAACACGTGGGAAGCCGTTTATTTCGACCACGATTACGACACGCTCACCGCGCTCGCCGACAAGGCCGTGGAAAGCGGTGTGGAACGCTTCGTCGTGGACGACGGCTGGTTCGGCGCCCGCCGTGACGACACCGCCGGCCTGGGCGACTGGCAGATCTCCCAGGACGTCTGGCCCGACGGAGACAAGTCCCTCAAGGCGCTCGCCGACTACGTGCACGGCAAGGGCATGGAGTTTGGTCTGTGGTTCGAGCCGGAAATGGTCAACCCGGACTCCGACATGTTCCGCGCTCATCCGGACTGGGTGCTGAAGCCCACCGCCAACCGCATGCCGATGCAGGGACGCACCCAGCAGGTCGTCGATCTGACCAATCCGGATGCGTACGCGTACATCTACGGCGCCATGGACAAGCTTGTCAGCGAACTCGGCATCGACTACATCAAATGGGATCACAACAAATACGTCACCGAAGCGGTGTCGCCGCGCACCGGACGCCCCGCAGTGCACAACCAGACGCTCGCCGTGTACCGGATCTTCACTGATCTGAAAGCCGCCCATCCCGGTCTGGAAATCGAAAGCTGCTCTTCCGGCGGCGGACGCGTCGACCTCGGCATCCTCGAAGTCGCCGACCGCATCTGGGGTTCCGACTGCGTCGACCCGGTGGAACGCGCCGACATCCAGCGCTACACGTCGCTGCTCGTGCCGCCGGAGATGATCGGCGAGCACGTGGGCGCCTCCCCAGCGCACTCCACGCACCGCGCCACCTCCCAGGAGATGCGCATGGCCATGGCCTTCTTCGGCCACATGGGCATCGAATGGAACCTGCTCAAGGAACCGCAGGAGGACATCGACAAGCTCGCTGAATGGACGGCGGAATTCAAGAAGCATCGCGAATGGTTTGCCGTCGACACAGCAGTGCATTCCGACGCAGCCGATCCGGCCGTGCGCGTGGACGGCGTGGTCATGCCGAACAAGGCCGCCGCGATCTACCGCTTCACGCAGCTGACCACGTCGGCCACCTACCCGGCCGCACCTATCCGACTGCCCGGCCTCGACCCGGACGCCGTGTACGTGGTGTCGCCGCTCGACGTGAGCCTCGACCTGGCCAAGCAGGACATCGGCAACGGGCAAACCCCGCTCGGCTGGTGGACCGCCGATGGCGTGAGGATGACCGGCCGTGCGCTCGCCACCTACGGCATCCGTCCGCCGGCGCTGCATCCTGCGCAGGCCGTCCTTTTCAAGGCCGTCCGTGCATGATGCCTTCGCGCGGAGCGCTCACTTCGCCTACGGAGGCCCCACCGGGCCCTCCGTTTGACGGCTCAGCCTGCGCAGGCCGTCCTTTTTAAGGTCGTCCGTGCATGATGTGCTGATATCCGCGTCTTCATATGCGAAAATCCCGGGTTCCATACGAAATTCCGGGATTTTCGCGTACGGGGGGCAATGCGCATGTGTCACGATTCCATTTTTCGACGGTTATTTCCGATCGTGACACATTCCGACCGGCATAAATACCCCCAAACCATGGTTTTTACCCAAGAAAAAGCACTTCGGGGGTATTGGGGATTGAGGGAATGTGTCACGATTCCATTTTTTCTCGCGAAATCAAAATCGTGACACATTTTCCCGTATAAGCAGGTGTCAAGCGGGCGCCAATACGTGTGAGCAACGGCTGTTACGGCCCTGTCACCCCACGTACTGCCGGATTGCCTGCGCGGCGGCGGCTTTGGCCCACAACGCCCAGTCGTGGTCGGCGATTTCGAAATCCACCGGCGCCGCCTGGCTGTGTCGATACATGGTGATGCCGTTGCGTAGGTCGTCCACGCCGAGCCTCGCGATGAACGACGATTCGCCCGCGATCATGATTTTGTCGGGCATGGCGATGTTCGCCACCGTTGCGATGAGCGTGCCGAGACGGAAGCAGGTGCGGTTCACCAGATTTGTGGCCTGTGGTTTGCTGGCGCGCGCGTCGGCCGCGAATTCCTCAAAAGTCGCGGGATGCCCGATCATTTCCGAATATTCTGTCGCTATCGAATTGTCGGACAGGCATTGCGCGCACCCCTTGTGTCCGGATACGCAACGCGGCCCGTCGGGGTCGACCAGAATATGTCCGACCAGGCCGTAGCTTTTGTCCGGGCAATTCGCCAGATCGCCGTTCACCGACAATGAGTAGCCGACGCCCGCGCCGAAGGTGAGCACCGCGAAACTGTCCAGACCGACGCCGGAGCCGAACCAGCACGCATCCACCAGCAGGGAGTCGATATCGTTGTAAATGCCGGTCGGCAGGCCCGTCGCCTCGCGTACCATCTTCGAAATTTCAACCGGCCGCGACCAATGCAGGAACGGTGCGAAGGTGACGATTGCGTCGTTGAAGATATGCCCGCCGAGTGAGATTCCTATTGCACATGGGCGCGGCAGACCGGTCATCACCGTCTCGTCGGAGCAGTCGGTCGTCAGCTGTTTGATGACGGCGACCACGTTTTCCGGCGATGTTTCCTCAAGCGGCAGATCATGGCATCCGGTCACGATCTGCCCGATGGCGTTCACGGCGACCGCGGAAATGTGCGTCGCGTTGATTTTCATGCCGACGAACGTGCGGGCGTCCTTGATGACGCGCAGCCCGGTCTGCGGCCTTCCGCGCCGTTCCGGATTTTCTTTCCGTATGAAACCTTTGGGCAGTTTGCCATCCTGCCCCGATTGCATCGGCGTCTCCTCGATGACGCCGGCGTAGATCAGATCGCTGGTGATGCGTGACACCGCTCCCTGCGAAAGTCCGAGTATCTGCGTCAACGTGATGCGCGAGATCGGACCGTACTTCATAATGCTCGCCGCTACTTTGTGGGTGTATTCCGATCCTTCGAACCATTGGGGGATTGGGGGTGCTGTCACCATCGTCATAGTCGTTCCCTTTTCAGTGTCGCCATATTCCTAGAACTATTTTATTCTCTGAATTACTTTTTCGGAACAATGAAATCCCGGACTTTTCCTTTTCCGACGGTACATGGCGCGCAGGAAGTGGGAATGAAAACCATCTCCTCTTACTATTGGAACCACGGCGAACATGGTAAGGAAGCCACGCTTCGTCGCGGACAAGGAAGTTAAAAGGAGTCGAGAATGAAACCTGATTCCACGACCAGTGCAGGCAAGTTTGAAAGGATTGCACACCGTGTGCTCACGGCCGCATGCGCCATCGCGCTGACGGCCGGCCTCGCGGGCTGCGGCACCAACACCGCGGGAACCGTGACGTTGGATTTCTTCCAATACAAGGCGGAGGCGGCCGATTGGTTCACCGCCAAGGCCCATGAATTCGAGAAGACCCACCCCAACATCAAAGTCAACGTCAACAACTCGTCCGACGCCACCACTGATCTGCGTACGCGCTTGGTGAAGAACCGCGAACCCGACGTCATCACCATCAACGGCGACATCAACTACGGCATGCTCGCCGAAGCCGGCGTGTTCCACGATTTCACCGATGACGAGATCGCGGACAAGCTTAATCCGGGCATGGTGAAGATCGCCAAGAACCTCGTGCAGACCACTGACCAATCGAAGAAGCGTCTGTACGCCATCCCGTACGCGGGCAACGCGAGCGGCTACATCATCAATGCCGATGTGTGGAAGCAGGCTGGCGAGGATCCTGAGAACCCGCCGCAGACCTGGAGCGAATTCATCGCGCTGCTCAAGCGTTTCAAGGCCAAGGGCATCACGCCGATCGAGGCGAGCACCGGCGACCCCTGGACGCTGCAGGCTCCGCTGTCGTCGCTCAACTCCACATTGGTGCCGGAAAGCGAATACACGAATCTGAAGAAGGGAAGCAAGACCTTCGCCGACCTGTGGACCCCGGTCAGCAAGGAGCTCATCGAGATCTACCAGAACTACACGCAGAAGAATCCCGCCGTCACCTACCAGCAGGCCACGCAGGATCTGGCCGCAGGCAAAGCCGCCATCCTGCCGCTCGGCACGTACGCCATTCCGCAGGTGCGCCTGATCAACAAGAAAGCCAATCTGCGGTTCGCGCAGATGCCCGCCACCGAC
>NZ_JBNMKH010000097.1:0-5350 GCF_050874245.1 Bifidobacterium sp.
GACGCGTACATCGTGCACTGGAACACCAGACGACGCCAGATACGACTCGAGGGACGCACCCCGGAGGAGTTCCGGGGCATGTCCCTCGCGGTCTAGGGCTGTATCCTAATTAACAGCGTCCAACAATCGGGGCGCAGTTCAAAGCGGGATGGCCCTTTTATTGTTTGAGGGGGAATGATGTTTCCGGCGTTTCTTTATTGTGATCGACGTGTTGCGTTTTCTTATGGGTTTGCAGAATCCTAACGCGGCTGTCCGCATCGTGAATGGTGATTCGTATGGCCGCATGCGGCGGATATACTGGGCTACGGCGATGGAACTCGCCTGAAGCCCTTACGGGTTTCGAACCGCAATTCCGCTGATGGTTCCTACGGCATGGGGTGTGCTGTACCCTATGGCATTCAGCGGCTGCGGTAATGCCGTCCGTTTGTGTCTGCCATGTGGTGCGGCGCCTCGTTGAGAAGAGGATGCATGGCACGACAACATATCATTCGGCTTGATCTTGTATGCGTGGTGTTTCTCGGCGGATGCGTCGGCACCGCATTGCGCTACGCCTGTTCGAATATTCCCGATTACGGTGCGTTCCACATAGGTACATTCGCGGCGAATATGGTCGCCTGCTTTGTATATGCGACGCTTTCGGCATGGCTGGGAGGAACCCGCAGAATCGCAGGACGGGCGAAGGAATATGTGAACCGTGGATTTGGCATGGGCATGTGCGGAGGTCTGTCCACCATGTCCACCCTCGCCTTGGAGGAATTCGTTATGTTGCATGGCGGCAGAACCTTGGATTGCATGGCATACTGCTGCGCGACCTTCATCGTCGGATGCGCGCTGGCATATGCCGGAGCGCTTGTCGGCTCGCATATCGCCGATTCGGAACGAGATGACAGGCGTGATGCGTCGGATGGCGAGGTGGACCGATGAACGTGATCATCACCATATCGGTATGCCTTTTCGGCGGTTTCGGCGCCGCCGTCCGATACATCTGCGATTCCTGTATCAAAGCCCATTGGCATAAGGCTTTCCCTTTGTCGACGTTCGTCATCAATGTCGTAGCCGGTTTTCTGGCGGGTGTGGTCGCGGGACTGTACGCGCGTCGGTCCATGCCGGATGCTGCGCATGTATTGCTGGCGACCGGCTTTCTTGGCGGATTCTCCACATTCTCGACCATGATGAATGAATCCGTGACGTTGGTGCGCGGTGGCCGGTTCGCGGTGTTCATGGGATACATGCTCACATCGGTTGCGGTTCCCGTGGCCGCCGCGGCATTGGGGTATGCCGTCGTCTGAGACCGGGGAGTGGCGTGGATCATGGCGTCCGCCTTTGCCATGGCTTGATCGATTGCTGTCCGAATCGTTCGATATGACATGGATTCTCGTGGGAAATCAGAAAAAACTATTGCCTTTTCCTTGTTCCACCGATACATTGGTGGCTGGCCCATCCAAGCAATAGCGAAAGGACCCACTATGACGCAACGGAACACCTCGACCAAGTCGAAGCATCTGGATGTTCCCGATCTCATCATGATCGGAGTGTTCACCGCCTTGTATTTCGTGTTGGTCGCCGTGGCCACGCTGTTCAGTTCCGTCGTCCTGATGGGGTTCGGCATGATCCTTCTTCCCGCGGTCGCCGCGTTGATCTGCGGTTGCGTGTACATGCTCATGGTCGCCCGGGTCGGAAAATTCGGCGCGATCAGCGTGATGGGCATCGTCGTCGGACTGTTCTTGTTCGTGTCCGGGCACTTCATTCTCTCCCTTGCCGCAAGCATCGTGTTTCCTGTCATCGCCGATGTCATAGCGCGTGCTGGGAATTATCGGAACAAAGCGGGAATCCTGGCAAGCTATGTCGTGTTCTGCTACGGACTCACCGGTCCGATCCTGCCATTGTGGTTCATGAAGGATGCGTATGTGGCCAGTTTGCAGGCACGTGGCAAGGACGCGTCCTATATCGATGGTGTTTTCGCGCATGTCAATGCCGGTACGTTTGTCATCGCCATGGCGGCGATACTCGTATGCGCGTTGCTTGGAGGCTGGTTCGGACAGCGTATGCTGAAGAAGCATTTCGCGAAAGCCGGCATCATCTGATGGCCTTGGATCCAAGAGCCAAACTGTACTTGGTGGCGTTGGCCAATCTTCTGTTGTTCTTCCATGTCGACGTGGCTGTTGAGGCTCTTACGATGCTGCTGCTCCTGCTGCCATTGGCCATTGCGGGAAAATGGACGGTCGCGGCGCGTCTCGGATGCATCTATCTTTTGCTGTTGGCGGGGACGTGGGCGTCAACGCTCGATGATGACGGCGGCTGGCTGCATATGCTTGGATTGCCGTGCGTCGGAATCCGGATGATGATGCCTTGTCTGGTCGCCGGCATATACGCATTCGCCACGACCACGGCCAGCCAATTCATATGTGCCTTACGACGTATGCGCGTTCCCGAGGTGATCGTGATCCCATGCGTCGTATGCATCCGTTTTTTCCCGACGATTCATGACGATTACCATCAGATTCGAGATGCGATGGCATTGCGCGGCATTGCCCAAGGATCGTTCGCTTTGCTTCGCCATCCGGCGCAGTCATTGGAATATATCCTTATGCCGCTGCTGATGAATGCCACGGGCGTTGCTCAGGATCTGTCCGTCGCCGCGTTGACCAAAGGCATCGGCATCAGTGGGCCGCATACGTGCCATACCGAAATCCGCATGTGCAAGATCGACTGGGCGTGGATGTTCATCTGCACGGTTCCTCTGGCATTGGGTATTGGGGGCGCATGGTGAGTGTCGGAAATGAGACGGATCGCGCGGTCGCATGGACGCGACGATGCTCATTCGCATACCGTGCCGACGAAGCGGATAAGGCCGACGCGTTAAGCGATGTCAGCTGCACCATATCGCGTGGCGAAATCGTCGTATTATGCGGACAAAGCGGTTGCGGGAAAACCACGTACACGCGTCTGCTCAATGGTCTGATACCTGGTTTCCATTCCGGTGATCTGCGGGGCTCCCATGTGACCTGCGGAATCCAAGCAGGATCGGCTCCCGTGGAAAGCTATGTGGGCCGGGTCGGCAGCGTGTTTCAGAATCCGAAAACCCAGTACTTCAATGCCGAATCCACCGACGAATTGGCGTTCCCCTGTGAGAATGTGGGCATGCCTCCGGCTCGGATTCGGCAACGCGTGCAAGATGTCGCCGAGCGTTTCCACGTCAGACATCTACTGGATCGTCGAATCATGACGCTTTCAGGTGGCCAGAAGCAGCAGCTTGCCGTGGCGGCGTCGACCATGCTGGCTCCCAGCCTGATCGTCATGGATGAGCCGACAAGCAATCTGGATATGCCGGCGATTCGTCGGCTGCATGACATGGTCGCCGAATTGAGGGACGATGGAATGACCATCGTCATCGCCGAACATCGCCTAGCATGGTGCGCGGATTTGGCCGACCGCTTCATAGTGTTCGACCACGGTGCGATCCGCGGCGAATACAAGGCATCCGATTTCCGGACAATGCCCGAACAACGTATCGCGGAATTGGGATTGCGCGCCCTTGACGACGAACCGTACAGGATTGCCGTGCATCGCAAGCTGCGGCATGCCAGAACTGTATCCGATGCGGATGAAAGACGGGCCGTCATCGGCGTGCGCGGTCTGAGCGTGGGACATGCGAAACGGGGCTTCCTGGGCCGTAAGACGCCCGTGTTCGCACGGGACATTCCCGATTTTGACATTCATGAAGGTGAGATTCTCGGTCTTATGGGACCGAACGGGGTAGGCAAAAGCACTTTGGCGCGCACATTGTGCGGTCTCGCCTCTCCGTTGGACGGCATGGTGCTGTTGAACGGCGTGGAAGCCGGTCGCAATGCCTTGACCCGTTCAGGGTTCCTTGTCATGCAAGACGTCAATTACCAGCTGTTCTCCGACAGTGTTCGCGAGGAGGCGCTACTGGGACTTGATGAAATGGATGCCGAAGTACGTGACCGATGCGATGCCGTGCTGCGGGATCTTGACTTATTGGATTGCGCACGGCGACATCCTATGAGCCTGTCCGGAGGGCAGAAGCAGAGACTTGCCATTGCCTGCGCGCTGATGAGCGGCAAACGGTTCATCGTTCTTGATGAGCCGACCAGCGGGCTGGATCGGCTGCACATGACCCAGGTCGGCGGGCTCCTGCGCAAACTTGCCGACAACGGCAAGGCGGTGCTGGTCGTGACGCATGACTATGAGCTTGCCGCCCAGTGGTGCGACGGCGTCATAACGCTGGAGAACGAATCCTATGACGAACCTGAAGAAAGGGGGCATCCGGCATGAATTTCGATGTGAATGATTGGCTGGGGGATTGGATCAGCTTCGAGCATCTGATCGACAGTCGTGATCCGAACTTGGAACGGGCCTGGAAGGATTCCACGGAAGCCATGCGTTCCAAACCGTTGTTCGCAATCATGATGCTTGGCGATGCGCGGCGCTTCTGGTCGAAGGCATGCAGGACCTCGGGCAGGGAGAGACGGGACCGCATTGGCGGATGGCATATCGATCGGCTGCCGGCTGCCGGCGACGATGATGGTGTCGCAGGTTTCCGCCTGACCTGGTTGGATGAGGGGCGCAAGCCTATCGCAACGCATGAATATCGTCTCGACCACATGCATGATAAAGGACTGGAAGGCAAGCCCTGCTATGTGTTCCATGCGATTGATGCCGTCATCTCCGATCCATTCGCCGTGCTTGTCGCGATGGATCCCATGCCCGAACGTTCCGCGCTCGGACATGGGGGACTGCTCAGCCATCTTCATTTTCAGTACGCCTCCGATGAAAGCAAGCTCATCAAAGGCAAGGGGAGGCAAGCCACGCTACGCCATCGCATGTGGTATCCCACGATGTGCGCAGCCGAAGGAACGCTGCTCGATCAATGCAACATCGTGCGTGCGCTGCATCGCCTTCAGGCATGGAAGGAACTGCCCATTCCACCATCGGACCGACCTTGGATGGGGAACGGGCGGCGACCACATCGCACGCCGATCACAGGTAACGTCCTGTGATGCTTTCCGGACATGCGGCGACCAGCGATGGGGATCCCGCACATACCACGCGTCCGCCCGCATCTCCGCCGCCCGGACCCATGTCCACCACATAATCCGCGTTCGTGATCACATCCAGATCATGTTCGATGACGATCACTGTGGCGCCACTCTCCACAAGCTCGTCGAACACGCGCAGCAGCACCTGGACGTCAAGCGGATGCAGACCGATCGTCGGCTCGTCGAACACGAACACCGCATCATGCTGCTTCCGTCCCATCTCACTGGCCAATTTCAGACGTTGGGCCTCCCCGCCGGAAAGCGCCGGCGTCGGCTCTCCCAATGCAAGA
>NZ_JBNMKH010000098.1:0-5327 GCF_050874245.1 Bifidobacterium sp.
GCTTCCCGCGGCGGAACTCGCGCACCCAGTTGCCGTCTTGGATCCGGTGCCGCTGCGGATTGCGCTCGTTCATGTGGCGTCCTGAGAAGTCGAGAATCTCGCAGCATTCCGGATCGATCGGCACACTGACGTCGAGACGCTCCAACATGTAGGTTCCGGCCCCCGTGTTGCGTAGGGTATGGCGTATGCGCAGGGCCCCGCCCGTCATCCGCTCGATCTCCGTGGCGAGCTCCAGTTCCGCGTCATGGTCGGACGCGTGCATGATCAGGCCGCCGTCATCCGACTCGGCCACATCGTCGAGCGCGAACCTAGTCGACCATCCGGCTCCGGCCTCGACTCCCGCATGGTCGCCGGATCCACCGTTCTGGATCCGGTATCCGATGAGCCCTGGGCGGGAGAACAGGCCGCGCGAGTGCTCCATGAGGAGCGCCGATGGACGTGGGGACTGGTTGAATCCGCTGTCCAACGATTCCGGATCGTCCGTGGCAAGGCATGCTATGACGTCGGGGATGTGATTTTCTAGCTGGGTGTCGGCGAAGAACAGGTAGGTCGCTTCGTCGTCGTGGTCTTTTCGTGGAAAGAACATGGCTTCTCCTTCTTTGATGGTGACGTGGGCCGGGGTGTCGCCTCCGGAAACGTATGGAGGCTCCCCGGCCCACAGTGACGGTCGGTACGCTGCCCTTTTTTCGTGTTACTTCTGCGATCCGGCGACCATGCCGGCGATGAAGTAGCGTTGGAAGAACAGGTAGACCACCACGATCGGCAACGCGCTGATGAGCGCGGCTGCGGCTCCCACGCCCATGTTGCTGCTCTGCTGGGCGAAGAACGACGCGATGCGCGGCGCGATGGGCTGGTAGGCCTGGTCGGTGAGCAGGTAGTTGGACATGGCGTATTCGTTCCAGACACCGACGCTGGTCATGATGATCACCGTCGCGGTCACCGGTTTGAGCAGCGGCATGATCAGCCTGAAGAAGATGGTGGCGCGGTTGGCGCCGTCGATCATCCCCGCCTCGTCGATGGATTCCGGGATGGCCTTGATGAAGGACGTGTACAGGAAGATGGCGAGGGGCAGGTTGCCCGCGGTCGATAGCAGGATGATGCCCCAGTAGGTGTTCACGCCGCCGATTCTCACCATCATGGAGTACACGGGGACCAGCACGCTCAATGGCGGAATCATCATCAGCGAGAGAATCACAGTGGAGACCGCTTTGTTGAATCTGCTGAGTCTGCGCGCCAGCGGATATGCCGCCATGGCGCCGATCACGCAGGTCAGTACCGTGGCGCAGACGGTGATGATGGCGCTGTTGATCATGGCCCGCAGCACTCCGCCTTCGGTGATGGCCAGGGTGAAGTTGCTCCACTCGATGTTCTTCGTGCGGGGCACCAGCGTGGAAGACAGGTCGGTCGCCGGCTTGGATGCCGTGCAGATGGCCAGCCAGAACGGCAGCAGCTGCAGCAGGCACACGATGCCGAGGAACAGGTATGCGAATCCACGTGTGAAGACGTGGTTGTCATGGTTCTTCATGTTCAGGACTCCCATCCGAGCTTGTCCAGGCCTTTGTTTATCAGGCCGGTGACCACGGCGATGATGATGAAGAGGACCACGCCGATCGCCGAGGCGTATCCGGCGTTCTGGTTGTCGAAGTACACGGAGCTGATGTAGGTGGAGATCGAATGGGTCGAATAGCCCGGCCCTCCGCCCGTGAGCACCTTGATCACATCGAACAGCTTCAGACCTCCGATGAGGTTGAGGACCACCGAGGTCGAGAACGCCGGCATCAGCATCGGCATGGTGATGTTCCAGAATTTCGTCCATCCCGTGGCTCCGTCAAGACTGGCGGCCTCCACGACGGACTGGTCCATTCCCTGGAGTCCAGCCAGATAGATGATCATCGAGGTCCCGCAGAACTGGAAGGAGTTCACCAGCAGGATGATGACCACCGCCGTGGTCGGATTGTTGAACCAGACCACCTTCTGCAATCCGAACGCGGAGAGGATCGTGTTCAGCGCTCCCTGCTGGTATTGGAAGATCAGGTAGTACATCGTGCCCATGATCACGGCGGAGACCAGTGCCGGCAGGTAGATTATGGCGCGCAACGCGTTGCGTCCCTTGATCTTCGAGTTGAGCAGCAGAGCCAGTGTCAGGCCCAGGACCTGTTGGATGATGGTGCTGCCGACGCCATAGATCAGCGTGTTGATCAGGATGGTGCGGAAATTGGCGTCGTGCAGCATGGTGACGTAGTTCGCCAGGCCCACGAACGTCTTTTCCGGATTCAGTCCGTCCCAGTCGGTCAGGGACAGGGCGAAGCCCGAGAACAGCGGGTAGACGGAGAACACCGTCACCAGGATCAGCGCCGGCACGTAGAACAGATTGACCGACGAGCCTGCGAGATGGCGGCGGAGTCTTTCCCGCCCCACCGTGGATTTCCCTTCCATTTTTGTTCCTTTCACCGTTTCGACGTGTCGTTGGCCTTGGTGGTCCGGCTCACTTGGAGGAGGACAGGCTTTCGAACTGGGTCTTCATCTGGCCGGTGGCCCCGGCCGCGTCCATCTGTCCGGTGACCAGTCCGTCGGTCGTGGTGCACATGGTGTTCCAGATGCCGTTCGGCAGGTAGACCCTGTCGAACACGGGCACGGTCTCGGTGCTCTTCTTCGTGATCCAGGTGTCGTAGCTGTCGGACATGACGCCGAGCTGCGCGTTCACTCCCTTGACCGCGGGGACCGACGCCGTGGCGTCCGTGTAGACCTGGTAGTTCTCGGGCTGCGCCATGAAATCGATGAACTTCAGGGCGGCGTCCTTGTGCTTGCTGGTCTTGGAGACGCCGAGGGCGTAGTCCTCGCCGGACACGATGTACGGGTCGCCGTTCCCGGACGGGTACGGGATGAAGCCAAGCTTCACGTCGGGGTTATAGTTGGTGACATTGGAGGCGACGCTTATTCCCTGGAAGGTGAACGCGAGGGTGTCGTTCGCCAGCATCTTCGACAGGTCGTCGGAGGTCGCCGCGGTGTAGTCGACGTTGAAATACTTCTCCTCGGCCCATTTCCTGATCATCGACGCCAGCTTCTGGTACGGGCCGGATTCGAATTCGCCGTTCCTCATGTTCTTCAGTTCCGAATCGGAGAACATTCCGTAGGCCGAATAGTCGACGATCTGGCCCACGGTCCAGTTCTCCTTGCCGGAGGCGCCGATGCACGCGGCGCCGGTCGCCGTCACCTTCGCGCAGGCGTCGGAGAAATCATCCCAGCTGGCGATGCCCGACGGGTCGACTCCGGCCTTCTTGAGCACCGTGGCGTTGTATGTGATGCCGGTTACGGCCATCTGCATGGGAAGCGCGAAGAACTCGCCCTTGTCGTTCTTGATGGAGGAGTCGATCACCGGGCTCACGTTCTTCGCCCAGGAGCGGTTCTGCAGGGGTTCGAGGAAGTTGGCGTAGCGGTCTCGGGACCATCCATGGGTGTTGAAGATGTCGGGGGCATTATTGCCGGACAGGCGGACCTTGATGTCGGACTCGTAAGACGAAGTGCCCGTCACCAGTTTGATCTTGGTGTTCGGATTGGCCTTCTCGAACTTCGCGACGAGTTTTTCGATGGCCTTGCGCTGCGGCGTGCCGGTCGCCGGCGCGCCCATGTATTCCAGCGTCTCCGCTCCGTCGGATTGGGACGATCCGCATGCCGTCAGACCTGAGACGGCCAGGATGCAGCCGAGTGCGGCGGCCATGGTTCTTTTCATCTTGTTCATGTCAACCTCTTCGTTGTCTTTCCTTCTTCGAGGGCTTCATCGCCTCTGCGGTCCCTGACGGGACTGATACATATATTTACACGAGTAACCAATCTTGTAAAATCGGCGTGTCTTTGACATTTACTCCCTTGCTTTCAGGCTTTTTATGTACTCAATGGCTTTATTTCATGCGATGTGCGCAACTTGTGAGTTATTCGTGTAACTATTGGCTGTCGCACGTGGGTGTGGTATAAATTCAAGTGAACGTCTTTTCAGGGAGCGGGGGAATCATGCCGGACACCAATTCGATTGACGGCGGGCCATCCAGGGTCACCAGGAGCGATGTGGCCAGATTGGCGGGAGTGTCGACCGCCACGGTGAGCTATGTTCTCAATGGCGGTCCGAAGAAGGTGTCGCGGGCCACCGAGCTTCGGGTCCGGGAGGCGGCGGAGAAGCTCGGATACCATCCGAACCTGATTGCCAGAGCTCTGAAAAGCGGTTCGGCGAAGATGCTGGGGATGATCATCACCGATTTCTCCAACCCGTATTTCGCGCAGCTCATCAATGACGTCGAGCATCTCGCCAACGAGCGGGGGCACGCGCTCATCCTGAACACCTCACACGGAAACGCGGAGCTGGAGCGCCGCAGAATCGACGAGCTGACGGACCGCGGCGTGGACGCGATCTTCGTCTCATCCACGCTGGGGGACGGGGAGATAGGTTCGCTGTCGACTGCGAGCTGCCCGATAATCCTGCTTGACCGTCCGCATCCATTGTCGGGGGTCAAATGTGTTTCCACGGATATGGCCGATGCCGTGGTCCGGTCGGTGAATCATCTGTTCGAACATGGCCGTCGGAAAGTCGCCATGTTGTTTGGTCTGGACATCACCTCTCGCGACGCGAGAGTGGTCGGATGGATAAAAGCCCATCAGGACGCCGGCCGTCCTGTCGGGCCCGTATATACTTCCTCCTATTCCAGAGAGGGCGGATACAAAGCCACTTTGAAGGCGTTGCGTTCGTCGGACCGTCCGGACGCCATCTTCGCGTCCTCCGACCTTGAAGCGCTTGGAGCCCTGAGAGCCATCCACGAATGCGGACCGCGCATTCCGGAGGATGTCGCCCTGATCTCGTTCGACGGCACCATCGAATCGGAATATACCTGGCCGCGCCTGACCGTCATGAAACAGGACACGCAGGCCATCGCCCGATGCGCGGTCGACGCCGCCCTCAGCCCCGAAGACACACCCGACCTCCAACTTGTGAACGCCGAGATGGTAATCCGCCAATCCTGCGGTTGCCGGGATGAATCCAGTGGGGTGCGCCCATAAGCCGCATCCCGTATTTCGGCGGGAGGAACGAGACGCGCGGACGGCTCGACAGCATCGGCAAATTTTCGGATGGTTCAGATGATGACGTTGATGTCTCTTTGGCCGACCGTTGGCCGGCGCGTACCGGAAACAATGCGCCGTAGAACACGTTATGGCCGCCGCCTTCTATGAACATTACGGATTCTCGCATCTCAGGGATAACGCGCGCATGTTCGCCAAGCTCGTCTAGGCGATGTGCGGAATAATCAGGGCATGCCGATTGCGTGTCATTTATTTAAAAC
>NZ_JBNMKH010000099.1:0-5327 GCF_050874245.1 Bifidobacterium sp.
GCTCTCCTCCGTGCTGTTCGACCACCGCGGAGCCTCAATCGTCGGCCATATCCTGCTTGACACATTGGAGGAGGCCGGCTATTCCGTCGACGACTTCGACGCCGTCGGCGCGCTGACCGCGGCTGCCGTGCCGCTGGTCTCCGCCATGATCCAGGCCGCCGCCTCCCGCGGCGAGGACCTGAACGGCTTCGTCATGGACTTCGTCTACCCGTCCATCAAAGGTCCGTCGATCGCGGGCAAGCGCGTGGTGCTGATCGATTCCTGGCTGTCCGAGAAATCGTATGTGCAGACCTCCTCGCTGGTCACCCTGCGCAACGGCAACGAACTGAGCCTCGACTTCTCCGTGGTGGAGAACGAAGGCGCTGAAGTGCTGGCCGTCGCCTCGCTGATCGGCGGCGTCGACATGGTCGATCCGACCATCAAGGTCATCAACCCGGTGAACGGCGAGGAATCCCAGCTGCCGTTCGTCGAAGTCTTCAAGGAATCCGAGCTCCACTGATGCACGATCCGAATCCCATTGATGTGGCCGCCCAGGCGTCCGGTGAACCGACATTCCGTGAGGTCGGCGTAGGCCCGTGGGCACAGACCCATCCGGGGGAGCCGCGTCCGGACGACGTGTCGTCCCCGAATTACGATGCCCGCTTCGATTCCGCGCTACTTGACGAAGGCGACCGTCGCAACGTGCTCGACCGATACCGCTACTGGACGGTCGCGGCCATCAAGGCCGATCTGGATTCCCGCGGCCGTCACGACTTCGAAATCGCCGTGGAGAACTGGACGCACGATTTCAACATCGGCTCCATGGTGCGCACCGCCAACGCGTTCCAAGCGCGACGTGTGCACATCGTCGGTCCGCATAAGTGGAACCGCAAGGGCGCGCTCATGACGGAGCTGTACCAGCACGTCGAGAACCATCCGTCCATCACGGAGCTCGTCGAATGCTGGAAACTTCGCATCGCAGGCGAAATCGCCGCCGCCCAAGCTCAGGATGAAGCCCTGTCCCTCCGTTTCTACAAGGCCCGTAACGAAGACGACGTCAAAACGGTCACTGAAACATTGAGGCAACTGCAGAAACTGGAAACGAAAATCGCCGAGCTGGAGGCCGCGCGCATCATCGCGCTCGACATCGTCCCCGGCGCCGTGCCCATGGAAACCTACCATTTCCCCAAGCGTTGCCTCATGCTTTTCGGCGCGGAAGGCCCCGGACTGTCCGAAAAAGCGCTCGAACTGGCCGACGACGTGGTCTACATCTCCCAATTCGGCTCGGTCCGCTCCATCAACGCAGGAGCCGCGGCCGCCGTCTCCATGCACGCCTGGATCGCCCAGCACGCCGTGCCCCAAGCCTGAGGCAATCCGCGTCACAGCGACGGCTTCAATAAATCGCCGTGCCATCGTGCCAATGAATCGTCCTACTGCCGAATCGCAATGAACATGGCCGCGGCCCTTGTCCGGCCATATCGACATGAAAAGCTCAACCGGCGAATCGTGTGTGGGCATTATGGAAATCATGGGACGCCATCGGCACGCCGGCCTGCTTGAGTTTGCGGATTAGCGGCGCTCTTTGCAGAACATCGTCGAATGTGAAACGGACGATGGTGGTGACTCCGGCTTGCCGAAGCGCTTCTTCTCGCTCGCGTTCGAGAAACACGGTTCCCTGTACACTTCGGCGGTCGGTCATATCCGGGTCGATGTACTTCGCCGTGCCGTCGAATTCGCCGACGATGATTCGCCCGTCGGCCAGTCTCCAAAGAAAATCGACCCTGTAGTTTTTACCGTTGACGACAAACGGGACTTGGACCATGGGTGGCATGAACCCTTCCTCGATCATGGTTCCCCTGGCAAAGGATTCCCCTCCGTTATCGCTGTTCGGATTCGCATGGAGAAGCAGTTTCGGGACTGCCGGATGGGCGCAGGGATCCTTCTCGCATTCCGCAAGCACGTCGTTGGCCGTGACTCCATGCGCGAACGCGGAATCGAAGATGCTGAGAGCGCATCGAAAATACAGTGTGGATGAGCAGTCGATCAATGTGCGCGCGGGATTCGTCGCCAGAAAACCACCTATCCGAACCGGAACGCAATTCGGAACGTAAATACGTTTGGTGGGAGGCCTTGCGCGAATTTTGCCGCATTCCCGTCCGACAATGGTCAATTGATGGGTGCTATGAAGACTCCACGGGTGGTCGAAGCCATGGATCGTCGCCGATGTGAGCCCCGCGAAGATCCAATGGGGATAGAGCAGGGACATCGAACGTGCTATGTGGAGAGTCCTCTCCGGGGGCGACAGGCTGTTCCAATAATCCTGTGGAAGATATAACCCGTGGGCGGTGCGAACGAGTTCACCGCATTTCATCCGTCGTCGCAATGCGGCGTTCTCGGCCTCGTTGTGGGAATACGCGCATCTGCGTTCCATGATGGCTTCCTCGATGATTCTGTTCGCTCGGGCATGATTCTTCATGCTTTGACGGTAAAAAACGGAGGAGTTCGGAGCAAGCGCGAATGAGGGCTGTGGTCGGAGATTCTCCGACATCGCGTGTTCCAACATGTCCGGTCTTGGATGGGCTTGTGGATAACTTGCCGGAAGCCCGTAAAATCGCGGTTCCCAAAAATGAAAACAAGTGTGTGGGGTTTGTAAGCACGTGCCGCGCCCCATGTCGCAATCGCATGTCATGGCCCATGCTGCTCGCCCATGCCGAGCCTCCATCGGTTTGCTCGCTCCCATGCTGCCAAACCGACGCTGAGCGGTGCGTGAGCGTCGGTTTCGCAGAATCTGGACGTCCAAACCGACGGTGATGGCTCTAAGCATCGGTTTGGTCGATTAGCTTCTGTGAAACCGACGCTTAGGGCTCTCTCACCGTCGGTTTGGCAGAATGAGGGCGATTGAACCGACGGCTGGGTGCGGGCTGTGGACTGGGTGGTGTGTGAGCATCGGTTTGGTCGATTAGCTTCTGTGAAACCGACGCTTAGAGCCTTCTCACCGTCGGTTTGGCAGAATGAGGGCGATTGAACCGACGGTGGGCGGTGTGTGAGAGTCGGTTTGGCGGAATGGAGGCGATTGAATCGACGGCTGGGGAGCGGGGTTGCGGATTGGGTTGGATTGCGATGCGGAGCTGCGGATTGGATGGCGGGCGAGGGGCGAGGAATGGCGATCGAGGTGTGGGCGGGCGACGGCTTGGATGGTGTGAAATGGGGCACGCGCTCGTCACATAGACGCGTTACTGTTAGGGTCATGCCTACTTTCACCAAAGAAGAAATCGTGCATTTGGGCGATCTTGCCCGAATCGCACTCACGGACGAGGAAATCACCCGTCTGCAGGGCGATCTGAACGTCATCGCCGAATCCATCAACAAGGTCCAGGAAGTCGCCACCGATGACGTGGAACCGACCGCGAACCCGATTCCGCTGGAAGCATACCTGCGTCCGGACGTCCCCGAGACCCCGCTGACCCAGGCCGAGGCCACCGCGGGAGCCCCGGTCTCCGAGGCCGGCATGTTCGTCGCACCGCGAATTCTGGGACAGGAGTGATATGAGCACCGAAAGCACCACCGAACTCGTCAAGCTTTCCGCCGCCGAGATGGCGGCCAAGATCAAGGCCAAGGAAGTCTCCAGCCGTGAGCTGGTCGAGGCCCATCTCTCGGTCATCGAAGCGGCCGAGCCGAGCGTCAAGGCCTTCCTGAAGGTCTCCGCCGACCAGGCCCTCGAGCAGGCCGACGCCTTCGACGCCAAGTCCGACGAGGACAAGGCGCAGCTGCCGGAGCTTGCCGGCGTGCCGATCGCCATCAAGGACATGATCGTCACCAAGGGCATCGAGACCACCGCCGCCTCCAAGATCCTCGAAGGCTGGGTGCCGCCGTACGACGCCACCGTCATCGAGAAGCTCAAGGCCGCGGGCATGCCGCTGCTGGGCAAGACCAACCTCGATGAGTTCGCGCAGGGCTCCTCCACCGAGCACTCCGCCTACCAGACCACCCACAATCCGTGGGACACCGACCGCGTTCCCGGCGGCTCCGGCGGTGGTTCTGCCGCGGCCGTGGCCGCGTTCGAAGCCCCGCTGGCTCTCGGCACCGATACCGGCGGCTCCATCCGTCAGCCGGGCTCGCTGACCGGTACCGTCGGCGTCAAGCCGACTTACGGCGGCGTCTCCCGCTTCGGCGCCATCGCCATGGCATCCTCCCTCGACCAGATCGGCCCGTGCTCGCGTACCGTGCTCGACGCCGCCCTGCTGCAGGAGGTCATCGGCGGACACGACAAGCGCGACTCCACCTCCATTCCGGAAGGTCCGCGTCCGATGGTCGCCGCCGCCCGCGAAGGCATGAAGCGTGATCTGAAGGGCCTCAAGGTCGGCCTGATCAAGGAACTCGGCGGCGATGGCTTCCAGCCGGGCGTCATGGCCCGCTTCAACGAGGGCGTCAAGAAGCTCGAGGAGATGGGCGCGGAGGTCACTGAGGTGTCCCTGCCGCACCTGCCGTACTCCCTCGGCGCCTACTACATCATCATGCCGTCCGAGGTCAGCTCCAACCTGGCCCGCTACGATGGCATGCGTTACGGCCTGCGCGTCATGCCGCCGGCAGGCGTTCCGCAGACCGCCGCCAACATGATGGCCTACACCCGTGAGGCCGGCTTCGGCGACGAGGTCAAGCGTCGTATCATCCTCGGCACCTACGCGCTGTCCGCAGGCTACTACGACGCCTGGTACGGCTCCGCGCAGAAGGTCCGCACCCTCATCATCGACGACTTCAAGAAGGCGTTCGAGAAGGTCGACGTGCTCGTCGGCCCGACCAGCCCGGTCACCGCCTTCAAGTTCGGCGAGAAGACCGAGGACCCGATGGCCATGTACGCCATCGACATCACCACCATTCCGGCCAACCTCGCCGGCGTTCCGGCCATGAGCATTCCGGCCGGCCTGAGCGATGATGGCCTGCCGGTCGGCTTCCAGTTCCTCGCCCCGCAGCAGCGTGACGAGGTCATGTACAAGCCGGCCGCGGCCCTCGAAGCCGCGCTCGAGGAAAGCTGGAACGGTCCGATCTGGCAGTCCCTGAAGACCCCGTGGCTCGACGGTCTGGACAAGTAAGCATCGGAGGAAAGAAGACAAAATGGCTGAAAAGTTGATGAAGTACGCCGATGCCGTCAAGAAGTTCGACCCGGTCATCGGTCTGGAAACCCACGTGGAGCTGTCCACCAAGACGAAACTGTTCTGCCCGGCCGAAGTCCACTTCGGCGGCGAACCGAACACCCAGCTCACTCCGGTGAGCCTCGGTCTGCCGGGCTCCCTGCCGGTGGTCAACAAGACCGCCGTCGACTACGCGATCAAGCTGGGCCTCGCCCTGCA
>NZ_JBNMKH010000100.1:0-5256 GCF_050874245.1 Bifidobacterium sp.
GCAGCCGTCGGACGGAACAGGCGCGCATTGCCGTGAGCCTGCCGTATAGTATTGCGATTGTGCGGCCAACCAAAGTGCGCGCCGCACCCAACCAAAGTCAACAGGAGCCGGAAGCAAGCATGGCCGAATCGCACGCGCAACCGCAATCGCCGCAAGCAAAGCCGCAGCCGCAAGCGGATGGATCGCGGCAAGCGCAGCCGCAGTCCAACAACGAACAGGGTGGATTGGAGCGCAAGATGGAGACGCGCCATCTGACAATGATCTCGCTCGGCGGCGTCATCGGCACCGGTCTGTTCCTAAGCTCCGGCTACACCATCCACCAGGCCGGCCCCCTCGGCGCGATCATCGCCTACGCCATCGGCTCCGTGCTCGTCTACTTCATCATGCTGAGCCTCGGCGAACTGTCCGTGGCCATGCCATACGCCGGCAGTTTCCACCTGTACGCCAAGAAGTTCATCGGTCCCGGCACCGCGTTCACCATCGCCGTGCTGTACTGGCTCAACTGGGCGGTGGCGCTCGCCTCCGAATTCACTGCTGCCGGCCTGCTGATGCAACGCTGGTTCCCGCATTCGCCCGCCTGGATCTGGTCGGCTGCGTTCATCGCGGTCGTGTTCCTGCTCAACATCCTGTCGGTGCGCCTGTACGGCGAATCGGAGTTCTGGTTCGCGTCCATCAAGGTGTTCGCCATCATCGCTTTCATCGTCATCGGCCTGCTGGCCATGTTCGGCGCGATTCCGATCGCCGGCTACGACCATGCGCCGATGTTCGAGAACTTCTATAACGACGGCTGGCTGCCGAACGGCGTGCTGCCGATCTTCTCCACCCTGCTCACGGTGGTGTTCGCCTTCTCCGGCACGGAAGTGGTCGGCGTCGCGGCCGGCGAGACGAAGGATCCGTCCAAGGCGATTCCGAAGGCCGTGCACACCACCGTGCTGCGTCTGGCTATTTTCTTCATCGGCTCGATCGGCGTTATGGCAGCTTTGATTCCGTGGCACAAGTCCGGCGTGGACACGAGCCCGTTCGTGTTGGTGTTCCAGTCTATCGGCATGCCGTTCGCCGGGGACGTCATGAATTTCGTGGTGTTGACGGCCGTCCTGTCCGCCGCGAATTCCGGCCTGTACGTGTGCTCTCGCATGGTGTGGTCGCTGGCGCAGGAAGGCATGATTCCGCGTGTGCTCGCCAAAACCAATTTCCATGGCGTGCCCGTGTTCGCCGTGCTGTTCAGCATGGCCGGCTCCCTGCTGGCGTTGCTGTCTTCCGTGGTGGCCGCCTCGACCGTGTATCTGGCATTGGTGGCGATTTCCGGCCTGGCCACGCTGGTGGTGTGGATGTCGGTTTCCGTCTGCCATATACGATTCCGTCGTCAATGGCTTGCGCAGGGGCATACGGCCGATGAGCTCAAATACCGTGCGCCCGGCTATCCTTTCGTGCCGGTCGCCGCGATCGTGATGTGCATCGGAGCGCTGGTTCTGGTGATCTGTGATCCGTCGCAACGGTCGACGCTGCTGTACATGATTCCGTTCGTCGCGCTGTGCTACGCGGGCTATTACGCGTCCGTGGCCTGGCGTGCGAAACGGCATGGCGGACAGGACGTCCAGCAGCCCGTCCGGAAGGATGGACGGAAGCGCTGAATCTGTCTGTGCGCCCGGTAGACTTGGAGGAATGAGTCCAGAAGCGCTTAGTGAACTGATTTTCAACATTGCCAACACCCTTGTTTCCGAAGGCAAGGCCGGCACCCTGACCTCCGACCTGATCCCACCGCAGGCAAAATTCGCCGTCATGCGTCCGAAGGACCGCGCGCATGGCGATTGGGCCTCCAACGCGGCCATGCAGCTGGCCAAGAAGGCCGGCATGAAGCCGCGTGACTTCGCGGAGCTGTTCGCCGCGGAACTCACCAAGGCCGACGGCATCAAGTCCGTCGAAGTGGCGGGCCCCGGCTTCATCAACATCACGCTCGATTCCGCTTCCGCGGCGGCCGTGGTGGACGCCGTGCTCGAAGCCGGCGACGCATACGGCAAGAACGACCATCTGTCCGGCAAGACCCTGAACCTCGAGTTCGTCTCCGCCAACCCGACCGGTCCGATCCACATCGGCGGCACCCGCTGGGCCGCGGTCGGCGACTCCATGGCCCGCGTGCTCGAAGCCAACGGCGCCAAGGTGGTGCGCGAATACTACTTCAACGATCACGGCGAGCAGATCAACCGCTTCGCCAAGTCCCTCGTGGCCGCCGCGCACGGCGAGACCACGCCGATCGACGGCTACAAGGGCGCATACATCGACGAGATCGCCAAGCGCGTGATCGACGAGGCCACGGCGGACGGCGTCGACATCCTGAACCTGCCGCGCGTGGACGGCGGCGTCGACAAGGACGGCGAACCGCTGGGCGAAGGCGATTCCGAACAGCGCGAGGAGTTCCGCAAGCGCGCCGTGCCGATGATGTTCGACGAAATCCAGAAGTCCATGAAGAACTTCCGCGTCAACTTCGACGTGTGGTTCCACGAGAACAGCCTCTATTCCGACGGCGAGGTCGACAAGGCCATCGCCGACCTGCGCGAACGCGGCGACATCTTCGAAAAGGACGGCGCCACCTGGTTCGCGTCCACCAAGCACGGCGACGACAAGGACCGCGTGATCATCAAATCCGACGGCAACTACGCCTACTTCGCCGCCGACATCGCCTACTACCGCAACAAGCGCCACCGCGACGTGAACCCGGCCGACATCGCCATCTACATGCTCGGCGCCGACCACCACGGCTACATCGGCCGCATGATGGCCATGTGCGAGGCGTTCGGCGACAAGCCGGGCGAGAACATGCAGATCCTCATCGGCCAGCTCGTCAACGTGATGAAAGACGGCAAGGCCGTGCGCATGTCCAAGCGAGCCGGCAACGTCGTCACCATCGACGATCTGACCGACGCCATCGGCGTGGACGCCTCCCGCTACTCGCTGGCGCGCACCGACTACAACTCCCCGGTGGACATCGACCTGAACCTGCTGTCCTCCCATTCCAACGAGAACCCGGTGTACTACGTGCAGTACGCGCACGCACGCTCCTGCAACGTGGACCGCAACGCGGCCGCCGCGGGCATCACCTACGAAGGCGCCGACGTGAGCCTGCTCGACACCCCCGCCGACGGCGAGGTGCTCGCCGCGCTCGCCCAGTGGCCGGCCCTGCTGCGCGAAGCCGGCGACCTGCGCGCCCCGCACCGCGTCGCACACTACCTGGAGGACCTCGCCGCCACGTACCACAAGTGGTACAACGTGGAACGCGTAGTGCCGATGGAGCTCACCGACCCGGAGGCGCGCGGCGAACAGGCCGACGCCATCCGCATCGCCAAGGCTCCGGAACCGGCGCGTGCCGCCGCACGACTGAAGCTCAACGACGCCGTGAGGACGGTCATCGCCGAAGGTCTCGACCTGCTCGGCGTCACCGCCCCCGACAAGATGTGACCGGAAGGAGAGAGCGCAAACCATGCCTGTCACTCCAATCTGGCCGGCCGGCTCGGCCGTGAACGACGAAGGCGAAATCACCATCCACGGCCGCACCGCGGCAAGCCTGCTCGACGAATTCGGCTCCCCGCTCTACGTCATCGACACCGATGACGTGCGTGCCCGCGCCACGAAATTCGTCCATTCCGCCGCCACCGCGTTCAACAACACCGTCACCCATGTCAGCTTCGCCGGCAAGGCGCTGCTGAGCAAGGAGATCTGCCGCATCGTCACCGAATCCGGCATGCTCATCGACACCTGCACCATGGGCGAGATGCGCATCGCGCTCGCCGCCGGCGTACCCGGCCGCCGCCTCGTGCTGCACGGCAACAACAAGTCCGACGCGGAAATCGAACTGGCCATCGAACAGGGCTTCAACAAGATCGTCGTCGACGAGCCGGGCGAGCCGGAACGCATCGCCGCCATCGCCAAGAGGCTTGGCAAGCGCGCCCGCGTCATGCTGCGCGTCACCTCCGGCATCCACGCCGGCGGCCACGAATTCGTGTCCACCGCGCATGAGGACCAGAAGTTCGGCGTGGCCCTGCTGCCCGCCGGCGCCGACGCCGCCAAACTCGGCGTGCTCGACGACCTGACCGACGTGACGCCGGCCGGATCGAACGCGCGCCTGGGCGAGAACGCCGAGAACGCCGCGGATACCGCCGATCAAGCCGCCCATGCCGGTCATGCGGAACGTAAGCTCCAATACGACATCAAATACCCGTACGATCTGAGCCACGAGAAGGTCTCCGAAGGCGACCGCAAGCTTGCCGACGCCATGACCATGGTGGCCGACGGCCCGGCGCTCGCCGTGCTCAAGGACATCTACCGCCGTCAGGACGTGCTCGAACTGGTCGGCGTGCACTCGCACATCGGCTCCAACATCCATGACGCCGACGCCTTCATCCAGGCGGCCAAGCGCATGATGCTGCTGCGCAAGACCTTCTACGCCACCGACGCGTACACCCTGCCGGAGGTCGATCTGGGCGGCGGCTACTCCGTGGCCTACACCGACGGCGAGGATTCCATGGACATCGACGTGGAGCTCGGCAGGCTCGCCGACGCGGTCAACACCGTGAACCGTGCGCTCGGCATGCCGGCCCCCGTCATCTCCTTCGAGCCGGGCCGCTGGACGGTGGCCCCGACCGGCGTCACGCTGTACCGCGTGGGCACCGTCAAGCCGGTGCAGCTGACCGGCGAAGCCAAGGACAAGGACGGCAATCCGGTGACGGAACGCGTGTACGTGTCCGTGGACGGCGGCATGTCCGACAACATCCGTCCGGCGCTGTACGGCTCCGACTACACCGCGCGGATCGCCAATCGCAAGGGCTCCGACGAGACCAAGCTGTGCCGTGTGGTCGGCATGCACTGCGAATCAGGCGACATCGTCGTCAACGAGGTGCGTCTGCCGGCCGACATCAGGCGCGGGGACATCCTCGCGGTGCCCGTCACCGGCGCGTACGGCCGCACGATGGCCAGCAACTACAACCAGGCGCTGATTCCGGCTGTGGTGGGCGTCGGCGAGGCCGGCGCGCATGTCATGATCCGCCGTCAGACGATCGACGACCTGCTCGGCTGGGATGTGAGCGAGTAGCGTTCGTCTCACGTTGCGGACGCGATATGGATGCAGTATGGACGGTTTTCGGGTTTCGCCCCGGAAACCGTCCATTTTCTTACGATTCCGCCGCTTTACGTCACGTTGGGACCGTACAATGAGCATGGTTATACCAATACTTCACATTCAAGGGAGGTTGCCTTGGCACAGGA
>NZ_JBNMKH010000101.1:0-5187 GCF_050874245.1 Bifidobacterium sp.
CCCCGGAGGAGTTCCGGGGCATGTCCCTCGCGGTCTAGGGCTGTATCCTAATTAACAGCGTCCAACAATCGGGGCGCAGTTCATCACGCCGCGACCATCCCCTTGTCATATTCAGCGCCATAGGCAGTTATCATGGGACCCATGGGTTCTACGCATAAGTTTGGGGTGCTCGATCTGATTCGGGCTGGATTGCAGGATTTGGACATGGCACGTGGGCTGCTTGATGAGCTGCGTGCAGACGGCATTGACGCCGACCGGCTGCATTTGCTGATGGAGACATTGGAAAAGACCTGCGACCCCGACGTCGCGTTGCGCAATCTCGTGGACATCATCAAGGCGCTGCAAAGCCAGGGACGTGATTTCCGGCAGATCATCACCGACGACAAAGGACTCGTCCGGTTGGTCACCGTGCTTGGCGTATCCGATGAAATGGGCAAACTCATGCGGTTCCGCCCCGAACTTGTCATGGCCGCGGCCAGCGACTCATGTGAAAGCCACCTGTACAACCATGCCCAGCGGCGCGCGCATGTGCTCGAAGCGGTCGGTGCCGACCCCGCCGACAATCGCATGCCGAAAGCCTCGAAAACCCTTGCGGAGGCGGCGACCGCCCTGCGGCAGACCTATAGGAAACAACTAGCCGCCATCATGGCGCAGGACACCACCGCGGAAGACCCCATCGAAATCCAGCCGAGAATCAGCCAGGAACTGTCCGACCTTGCCGACGCAGCCCTGGAGGGAGCGCTCGCCATCGCCCGCAATGAAGTGGACGGCAGCGAACACGTGCGCTTCGCCATCATCGGCATGGGCAAGCTCGGCGCGAGGGAGCTCAACTACGTATCCGACGTGGACCTGATATACGTGGTGGAGCCCGCCGATACGGACACCAACGGCATGACGCTCAATCGCATCGGCACGAAAATGGCCACGACCCTGCAACGAGTATGCCAATCCGTCATCATGGGAGTCGCCGAACCTACCCTCTGGCAGATCGATGGGGGATTGCGGCCCGAAGGCAAGGACGGTCCTCTCGTACGCAAACTCGAATCACATAAGGCGTACTACGAGCAATGGGCGGAGAACTGGGAATTCCAAGCCCTGCTCAAGGCACGTCCCGTCGCCGGAGATCCCGACCTCGGCCAAGCCTATATGGACATGACCCGACCGTTCGTATGGACCGCATCCAAACGCGACAACTTCGTCTACGATTGCCAGCAGATGCGCAAACGTGTCGAAGACCTCATTCCGGCGCCCCTGAAGGACCGTGAGATCAAACTCGGCCGAGGAGGCCTGCGCGACGTGGAATTCACCGTGCAAATGCTCCAGCTCGTCCACGGCCGCGCCGATGAGTCGCTGCGTACCAGCTCCACTTTGGAATCATTGAGGCGCCTCGCCGAAGGCGGATACGTCTCGCGCAAGCAAGCAAAAAAACTCTCCTGGGATTACCGGTTCGAACGTGTCATGGAACACCGCCAGCAGATGTGGGCGCTGAAACGCACCCATCTGTTTCCGGACCTCGGCAAAGCCAGCCTCGGCGGCATGGAACGCAAACGCGACACCAACGACGACGAGCTCAACCACAACCTCGAACTTCGTCGGCTCGCGCGCGCTTTCCACATGCATCCCGAGGAACTCGTGGACAAGTATGACGAAACCCGACGTGAGGTACGTCACCTGCACATGGACATTTACTACCGGCCCATGCTGCCCATCAGCGCCGGACTTGACGACGAACAGGTCGAACTGTCCGCCAACGCCATGCAGGAACGTTTCGCGTCCATCGGCTTCGACGACCCGGACGCCGCCATGCGCCATGTCACGGCATTGACCGCCGGCATCTCGCGTGCCGCGAAGATCAATCGTATCCTGCTGCCAGCCGCGCTCCAATGGCTCGGCGAAGGACAGAATCCCGACATGGGACTGCTCAATTGGCGCAAACTTGAAGAACACTTCGGCACGGAAAGCGAATATCTCGGATTCCTACGCGACTCGCCATCGGCCGCGCAACGACTCTGCCACGTGTTGTCCAACTCCCGTTTCCTGGGCGATGCACTCAACAAATCCGTCGAATCCGTCACATGGCTTGGCGACGACGACAATCTGCAACCACGCTCCCGTGAAAGCCTTGACGTGCAGACCCACGCGTCGCTCGAACGCAACGCCGACAACATCAACGACTTCGCCAATTCCATCCGAGCCATGAGACGGCACGAAATCGAACGCATCGGACTGGGATGGATGAGCGGTGTCATCGACGACAAGGCCTCGCTCGCAGGCATGACCGATGTATACGACGCGGCAATCGACGCATCGCTCGCCTGGGCCATCCGCCATCGCACGAAGGACATGGGACTAGCCGAGCCTCCGGCCGCGATTGCGGTCATCGCCATGGGGCGTTACGGCGGAGGAGAAGTGAATTTCAGCTCCGACGCGGACGTCATCATCATCTACCGTCCCACGGATGACGCCGATGACGCCCAAGCCAACCTTTTCGTGAGGAAAGCGCAGGAGGACCTCCGCGCCATCCTGCAAGGCCCGACCACTCTCGAACCCAAAATCGAACTCGACATGGACCTGCGTCCCGAAGGCAAAAACGGTCCTCTCGTACGTTCCTATGCATCCTGCGAGGAGTACTACCGTTCCTGGGCCAGCACTTGGGAGCACCAGGCGTTGCTGCGTGCCCGATACGCGGCGGGCGACGCGGCGCTCGCCGAGGATTTCCTTATGAACATCGCCGATCCGTTGCGTTATCCCAAGACGGATCTGACGGAGTCTCAAATCGCGGAGATCCGCAAACTCAAGGCGCGTATGGAAGCCGAGCGGCTGCCGCGTGGAGTGCGAAGGGACCGTCATCTGAAACTCGGCAAAGGCGGATTGTCCGATGTCGAATGGACGGTCCAGCTGCTGCAATTGCGGCATGCCGGAGACAATGCGAACCTGCGGGTCAATGGAACGTTGCAGGCGTTGGATGAATTGGAGCGTCGCAGATTGATCAGCGCCGGTGACGCCGTCGTCCTACGCAAGGCGTGGCGCATGTGCACGGCGGCGCGCAATGGCAACTATCTGTGGAGTGGGCGCGTCAGCCAGGCGGACATCCTTCCCGACGACACGTATTCGTTGGGTGGAATCGCCGTTTATCTCGGTTACGATGCGAATCGTGGACAGCATTTCGAGAACGACCTGCTCGCCGTGATGCGCAAAAGCCGTGATGTGATGGAGCGGCTTTTCTACGACCGTTCATGACGGACGGCATATCGCCGTGCAGGACAGATTCGGTACGCCCGATTCCTCCGGCCGGTTCAGCGGACGTACATCGACAGCACGATTGCGACCAGCGCCACGAGGACCGCTGCGCCGAGAGCAAGGGCTTTGCTTCCGTGCTTGTGCGTACCGAACACCGTTATCAGCGAGATGACGGCAAACACGATGGACACGTCCACGAAAATGGAGCAGAAGAACTTCGCCAGCACGGGTCTGCCGAACGCCAGCGGGATGGAGATCACTGCGAACACGATGGCCGCGATCGCGCTTTTGGAAATGGGCTTCTTCATTGAATCATTCGTATTGCTCATATCCGTATATTCCTACCCCGGTCTGACATTGTCATTATCTATAGAGTTATAGATATTGGAGATCATATGCTTTCCTTGTCCGCATCGATGACCGATGCCGGACGATTTCCGTCTTCGTATATGGTCGTTCGACGTGTTCCTGCGTGTTTGTCCTCGATTCGACGCAAAACGTGAACACGCGGTGAATGATGGGAGTCAGTATTTCAGGCTATAGTTGGCTAGGTCACTTCGAGTGGCCACCTTCAACCACAAGTTGCATGAAAGGTGAGCCGTTGTCCTCAGTACTCGAACCGGCGATTGAAACGCCGATGGTCGGAAAAAGCGTCATCACGCTTGATGATCTTTCCATTCGTCAAATCCAGGAACTGCTCCGTAAAGCGCAGTACATCGATTCCCATCGTAAGGAAGTGGCGCACACCTGCGAAGGCAGGGTGCTCGCCACTTTGTTTTATGAGCCGAGCACGCGCACGCGTCTGAGCTTCGAAACCGCCATGCTGCGACTCGGCGGCAAGGTAATCGGCTTCGCCGGTGCCCAGCTTGCGTCCGTCACCAAGGGTGAGACCATCGCCGACACGCTGAAGACAGTCTCCAACTATGTGGACGTTGTTGCCATCCGCCACCCGAAGGAAGGCGCGGCGCTCGTCGCCTCCCGTGCCGCATCCGTGCCGGTCATCAACGCCGGTGACGGCGGGCACATGCATCCGACGCAGACCTTGGCCGATCTGGCCACCCTGCAATCCCGCTTCGGTCGCGTTACCAACCTGACTGTCGGCCTGTGCGGCGACCTCACCTTCGGCCGCACCGTGCACTCCCTGATTGAAACGCTGTGCCGCTTCGGCAATGTAAACTTCGTGCTGATCAGCCCGGACGAGCTCAAGACTCCGCAGTACGTGCTCGATCGCATCAACGCCACCGACTCCTGCTCCTATACCGAGGTCAAGGATCTCGTTTCCGTCATCGGAGACCTCGACGTGCTGTATATGACCCGTGTGCAGAAGGAACGCTTCTTCAACGAGGATGATTACCTGCGCCTGCGCGACACCTACATTCTCGATGAGGCGAAGATGGCGTATGCCAAGAAGGACATGGCAGTGCTGCATCCGTTGCCGCGTGTCAACGAGATCGCGGTGGAAGTGGATGACGATCCGCGCGCCGCTTATTTCGAACAGGTCAAGAACGGCATGCTCATGCGCATGGCGCTGGAAAGCTCGGTGGTCGGCGACGAACTGCCGGGATACGAACCGTCGGAAGCCAAGGAGGTACAGGCCTGATGGAGGTCACCAGCATTCAGAACGGCATCATCATCGATCACGTGCCGGCCGGCACCGCGCTCAAGGTGCTCGAATATTTGAAGATCGATCCGTCCAAAACCAAGCTCGCGCTGATCATGAACACCGACAGCCATATGTACGGCACCAAGGACATCATCAAAATTGAGGACGAGACCGAGTCCATCGACCTTGACGTGCTGGGGCTCGTGGCCCGCACTGCCACCGTTGGCATCGTACGCGGCGGCAAGATCGTCGAGAAGAAGAAGCCGACCCTGCCCGAGCATGTGGTGAACATCATCAAATGCGTGAATCCGCGTTGCGTGACCACCACCGAACCTGCGGTGCAG
>NZ_JBNMKH010000102.1:0-5042 GCF_050874245.1 Bifidobacterium sp.
CCATCGGACCAGGCTCGATGCCAAGCAGCCGCATGATCTCGTCGCCGTTGAGGTCCGGACGGATCGCGTCGAAATCCTCCTTCTTCTTGAGGTCGCGCACACGCTGCTCCATCTCATCCATGGCGGCGGCGAACACCATGGCCTTGCGCTTGTTCTGCGTGGTCGTGTCGGCGCGCGTAAGACGGTTCAGACGCTCGTAGAGCGGGCCCGCGTCCTTGACGTAGCGACGTACCGCGGAATCCGTCCACGGCTCCTCCACGTAGCCATGGAAGCGCAGATGCAGGTTGACCAGCTCGCTGACGTCTTCGACCATGTGATGGTCGAAATGCAGGGCCTTCAGACGCTTGCGGGTCATTTTCGCGCCGACGGCGTCGTGGCGATGGAAGCTCACCTTGCCGCCCGCTTCGAAACGACGGGTCTTCGGCTTGCCGATATCGTGCATGAGGGCGGCCAGACGCAACGTCAGGTCCGGGCCCGGGACCGGACCGTCGGGGCCGGTTTCAAGGGCGACCGCACGTTCGATGACGATCATGGTGTGTTCGAACACGTCCTTATGACGGTGATGCTCGTCGATCTCCAGTTGCAATGCCGGGATTTCCGGGAAGACGATGTCGGCGAGACCGGAATCGACCAGCGCCTCGATGCCGGCGCGCGGACGATCGGACAGCAGCATTTTGACCAGTTCGTCACGTATCCGCTCGGCGGAGACGATTTCGATGCGGTCGACCATATCGGACAATGCTTCCGCGGTCTCCGGCGCGATACGGAAGCCAAGCTGCGCCACGAAACGCACGGCGCGCATCATGCGCAGCGGATCGTCGTCGAACGACTGCCTCGGATCGACGGGCGTGCGCAACACGCCCTTCGCCAAATCGTTCGCACCGCCGAAAGGATCGACGAATTCAAGTTGCGGCACACGCAACGCCATCGCATTCACGGTGAAATCGCGGCGGGACAGGTCGCCTTCCAGCGTGTCGCCGTAATTGACCTCCGGCTTGCGCGAATCGGGATCGTACGTGTCGGAACGGTAGGTGGTCACCTCCACCTTCACTTCGGTGCCGTCCTCACGCCTGCGCATCGCGCCGAGCGTGCCGAATTTGCGTCCCATATCCCAGAAGCCATCATGTCCGAAACGGCGCAGAATATGCTCAAACTGCTCGGGACGCGCCGAAGTGCAGAAATCCAGATCATGCGATTTGCGGTGAAGCAGCAGGTCGCGCACAGGGCCTCCGACCAACGCCAATTCGTAGCCTTCCGCGGCAAACATACGTCCCAATTCAATGGCCTCAGGCCACACTTCGAAGTTCACGCCAACCCTTTCAAGCGCCACAAGTTTCCGTTTACCAGCATACCGTTACTCCACCTGCACACAGAATTGAGTATGGTTGGAATCATGATTACGCCCGCAGATCTTGCACGCATGCTTGCCGATGCTGCGGACGACCATGCCCAAAATCCGTTGGAACCGGACAAACTGCTGTACACATCGCAGTCGGTGTCGCTGCGGCGGCGGACGATTGTCACGCCAAGCGCTCCGACGCCGGCGATGATGCCACGGCGGCGCAGCGCGGACGGACCGACCACGTTCGCCTCGCTCGACGCGCAGGAATTGCCGGTGGTACGCGAATATTCGGCGGGCGGGCTGGTGTTCGACGACAAAGGTCGCGTGGCGATCATCGCACGTCATTCGCGAAGCGGACATCTGGAATGGTGTCTGCCGAAGGGACACATCGAAAAAGGCGAGACGCCGCAGCAGACGGCCGTACGCGAAGTGCATGAGGAAACCGGCATACTGGGCGAGGTGGTCGATTCCATCGCCACCATCGACTACTGGTTCACCGGAACCAGCCAGCGCGTGCACAAACTCGTGCACCACTTCGCGTTGCGGCAGATCGGCGGGGAACTGACCGTCGAAGGCGATCCCGACCATGAGGCCGAGGACGCCATTTGGGTGGATTTCGCTGATTTGGACGATGTTCTGAGCTACCCGAACGAACGAAAGATAGCATGGTTGTACGCAAGGAAACTCAACAGACAGGCGTGACAGTGAATCAATCCGCACAATGGCATGCCCAGCATGACCTTCGCGCGTTATCGTCCATCCTCGCCATGGTGTTGACCATGGCGTTGATGTTGTTATACGCGCCCATGCCCGAGGCACAGGCCACAGAATCCGGGAATCCGACGACCGAGACAGCCGGGATGGTGTCCATCGACTCCTCCACCGCCGTGCTGACGGACACGTCCGGATACCATCTGAGCGCCACGGTGACCAACACCACCGACCAGGTGCTTCCCGCGGGAACGCTGACGCTGGCCATGAACGCCTTCTATACCTTCGTGTCGCGCAATGACATCCAGGAATGGTCGGAAGGAACCAGCCCCATCTCCACCCCAAATACCGTAGGGGAAACCGACGTGCCTTCACTGCGGCCGGGCACCAGCGCCAAAGTGAACATCGACGCCGACGCGAACCAGCAATCGCTCGCCACCATCAACTCCTGGGGACCAAAGCCGGTGCTGCTGGAATATTCGGCGGGCGGCACCACCCTTGCGCGATCGCACACCTTCGTGACGCGCACCGGAGACGGTCTCAACTCCCCCAACACGCCGGCGATGCATATCACCGTCGCGCAGCCGCTCGCAGCCAACGGATGGACGACCGACAGCAATCTGCTCGGCCAGCTGGTCGACGAAGGCGGAGTCACCGACGCGAAACTGTCGAAAATCGCCGTTCCCGGCAAAGACGACGACACGCGACTCAAATCGTTGGGACAGGTCTTCGCCAAACACGATATGTTGCAGGTGGTGGGCGATCCCACCTATCTGAAGTCGATGTCGATGCCGACCCAAGTCGACGGCATCACCCAACCCGCGTTGTTCGACATGACCGCGTATTCCGCGTTGGGCAACGAATCCACGTATTCCGCGGCCGGCGTCAACGACACGGAATGGAATGCCGACAGCGCGCTGCGGATATACCGATCGTCCTTGGGCGATTCCCAGGCGGATACCGCACGATACGCATGGCAGGGCAACGGCAATTGGACCATGAAGGCGCTGACGAAGGCACGGCAGCAGGGATATGACACCGTCATCGCCACCCACGATTTCGAAGAGGACGACAAGGCGACCGTACAGACCGGCAAGACGGTGGTCTCCACCAATGCGGGCAATGTCACCGTCCTGTCCGCACAGAACGTGCTGTCCGATTTGGCGCAAGGCAAGGCTACCAGCGACGAGGCCGGTGCCGACGGCGAAGGAAGCGACGCCGGCAGGCTCGCGCGATTCGTGGCGCAAAGCGCGTTCTACCAGATGGAACAGCCGTATGCGGAACGCAATCTGCTGGTCTGCCTCGACGAGGATTCCGATCCGGCCATCGTGGAGAGGCTCATGACAGACATCGAGCAATCGCCATGGCTGAGCCTCACCGATCTCGCCACACTGAAGCAGACCGACACCACGGCGGACGACGAAACGGAAACCGTCATCCCCGAATCGGACGGATTGTCCGACGAAGCGCGCAACGCTCTCCAGCAGACGCTGAGCACACTGGCGAACGCGTCAAATGACGTCAAACGCTTCAACGCGTCGATTCTCGCCAAACCAAACAAGAAAACCCCGTCCGGCATCCGTTCTGGCCTCGCCCAATGGAGCAAGCAGCTCACGAAAACGCACTCCATCATGGCCCTGCATGCGCTAGGGAACGAGAGCCCATCCAGAAGCACCATGGCGGAAGGGACTATGCAGCTCGCATCCCTGCTGATCAACGGCGTGGCTATCACCCCGACGGAAAACGTGAACGTGGTCAGTGAAACCGCCAAAATGCCGGTGACCATCAGCAACAGCCATCCCTATCCGGTGAAGGTGAAGGTCTCCTCCCTTTCCGATTCCATGCAGATCGTCACTTCGCGATTCGATACCGTGGAAGTGCCCGCGCATGGCGAGGCACAGGTGGTGTTCACCATCCGTGTGGTCGCCTCCGGAACGGCGAACGCCACCATCAACCTGTTCGATAGGAACGGCGCGGCGTTCGGCGCAACGCAAGTCACGCACATCACCAGCGCACTGCAGATCAGCGATAAAAGCGGCTTCATCATCATCGGTTTCGCCGTTCTTTTGGGAATCGTGGGACTGTGGCGTCAATTCAACCGTAAGAAGGATCCCGACGAATGAGTTCTTCCGTTGGCCGTAATTCGCTGATCATGGCCTCCGGCACCGCCGCTTCGCGTGTGACCGGACAGATCCGCACCATCCTGCTCGCATGGGCCTTGGGCACCACCGGCTACGCCGCGAACGCCTACCAGGCCGGATCGATGATTCCGCAGGTCATCTACACCTTGGTCTCCGGCGGCATCTTCAATGCCGTGCTCGTACCGCAGATCGTGCGCACGCTGAAAGCCAAAGACGCCGAAACCAAACTCAACAAGCTCATCACCCTCGCCATCACCATGCTGCTGGGCGTGACGCTGCTCATGGCCATCGCCACGCCATTGCTGACCAGACTGTACGTCAACGGCAGCGCAGAGACCATGGCCCTCGCCACATCATTCACCCTGTGGTGCATGCCCCAGATCTTCTTCTACGGCCTGTATACGGTGGTCGGGCAGATCCTCGCCGCAAAGGACCATTTCGTCACCTACGCGTGGAGCTCGGTCGGCGCGAACGTCATCAGCTGCATCGGTTTCGGCACGTTCATCGCGCTGTTCGGCAGGGCAACCGAACGTCCGCTGGAATTCTGGACGCCGACGAAGATCGCGCTGACCGCGGGGGCCTGGACGCTTGGCGTGGCCTTCCAGGCACTGGTGCTGTTCATTCCACTGACGAAAATCGGCCTGCGATACCGTCCGAAATTCGGCATCCACGGCATCGGCCTGCGTTCGATGGGGCCGGTCGCCATATGGAGCGTCGGCATCGTCATCGTCGACCAGATCGGCAACATCCTGATCACCCGCATCGCCACCAGCGCGCCACGCACGGCACAACTGGCGTTCCACATCAACCCGCTCGACGTGGCCGGCAACGCGACCTACCAGAACGCG